>JANNKX010000062.1:0-4778 GCA_031396505.1 Rhodobacterales bacterium | reverse complement strand
GGCAATCGTGGCCTTGCGGGCAGCAATGCGATCACCCGTGGGCGGGCCTTCAAAGCGGCGATTTTCGACCGCGACCCACAGCACCAGTGCCACGGCGATAAACGCCGCAACAATATACAGCACACGCCCGTTCGGCGGGGCGACAGCGATGAACAGGATCACGCCCATGCCGATGACGGCAAGCACGGTCACCAGTTTGTACAGACCCCCCGACATTGCCCACGGACCGGGGTTCGGCCATTTCGCGGTGCCATAGGCAAACAGGCCAGCGACCAGTGGAATGGTGAACGACAAGAACAGGAACACGAGGGTGGAGTTCACCACGATGAAGTAGATCGAGGTGCCTGCAACCTTCAGCAGCATGGCCATCACCACATACAGGATGCACAGGACGGTTGATGTCCAGATTGCATTGACCGGCGTGCGGAACTTTGGCGATACCGTTGCAAGCGCCTTTGAGCCGATGGGCATTCCGTCATCACGGCTGAACGCAAACAGCATCCGGCTTGCCGAGGTGACGGTGGCAAGGCCGCACAGGAACTGCGCGATCAGGATGCCAACGAAGATGAACAGCATCAAACCGTTTGGCATGATCGCTTTCATCGTTTCAAAAAAGACAAGGCCGCCCTGCGATGCGCCAACGGCCAGATCAGGCACCGCAAGCATGATCGCGCAGATCATGATCCAGCCCACCAGCGACGACCAGAACACGGCGGTGACAATGCCCTGGGGCACCGACATCGCCGCGTTCTTGGTTTCTTCGGACGTATGAGCCGAAGCGTCATAACCGGTGATCGTATAGACCGGCAACAACAGACACAGCAGGAACAGATAACCCATGCTTTCCGATTCCGGGAAGATTCCGCCGCCTGCGGCACCCGAGAAGTTGGTGAAAGTCCACAGTCGCGAAATATCAAGTGACGGGGCGAAGTAGAGGCAGGAAACGACGAGCACCGCGGTAATCACAAAGATGATATAGCCGGAAATATCGGTCAGGAAGGTGGTCGCCTTGATGCCCATGTGGTTGAAAACAGCCTGAACGGCGGTGATCACTGCGACAAAGATGACGATCTCCATATCCGAGCTTGGCCATGGCGTGATCGCGCCATCAGCACCCGTGGTGCCAAACATTGCGCCAAAACTGCCCTGAAAGAAGTATGCAGTGCCGATGTTGATGGCGCCCAGCACGGTGATCAGGCCCAGCAGGTTCAGCCAGGCCGTCAGCCAGCCCCAGAAGCGGCCCCCGAGGATGGATGCCCAATGATAGAGGCCCCCCGCTGTGGGAAAGGCGGATGCGATCTGCGCCATGGCAAGCGCAAACATGCCCGACAGCAGGCAGCCGACGATCCAGCCGATGCCGGCACCGGCGCCGCCAACGGAAGAGATGGCCTGCGCGAAGGAGTTGATGCCCCCGGACAGGATGCAGATGATGGAAAAAGAGATGGCGAAGTTGGAAAACTTCGACATCGAACGGGACAATTCCTGGGCATAGCCCATGCCATGCAGGACTTTCATGTCCTCATGCTTGTCCTTGTCTGAATAGTCGGTTGACATGTGATCCCCTCGATCTGTTGGCTTTGAGTGCGTCTTATTGGACCGTCGCGGCATGTGCCCGTGGTCGTGCCATATCAAAGCAGAATCCAAATATGGTGCAAGCAGGAAGTGCAATAGCGCAACTCTGGGGTTGTCCGGGTGCCTGGAAAATGCACGGTCAGGTCGCAAACGCACCATCATGCGGCAGGAAACCATCTGGCAGGCGGCGCGTGAACGGCTTAGGTCAGCGGTCAGGTGGCACAGGAAGGGATGGCCGGACGTGATCTTGTGCGAACATGGGCCTGGTGGTGCGCCTGCTGTCTTTGAGGGCGCGGAACAGGTCATCGAGGCCCGCGCGCCCGCGGATGTGGCAGAGGCGTTGGCCGAGGCTGAAGCCGCCCGGGCGGCTGGCCGCTGGATTGCGGGCTACATCACCTATGAGGCCGGGTATGCGCTGGAACCGCGATTGGCGGGTCTGATGCCTGAACACGCGCCAAGCCCCCTTCTGGCGCTGGGTGTGTTCAGCGGGCCGGTGGCCGCGGACAGGGTGCTGGGTCGCGCGGCAGAAGAGGGATTGCGCACAAGGATGACAGCACCGGAACCGATGATCAGCCGTGATGCCTATGACGCGGCGATGGCACGGGTGCTGGACTACATCGCGGCGGGGGATTGTTATCAGGTGAACCTGACGTTTCCGATGGCGGCGCGGCTGGTCCGGGGCACGCCGCTGGGGCTTTACGGTGCGTTCCGGCGGACGGGGCCGGTGGGGCACGGGGCCTTTGTCGATCTTGGCGGTGGGCCTGCGATCGTGTCGCGAAGCCCCGAGCTGTTCTTCAGGCTGGAGGCGGGCGGGCGGATCATCTCGCGCCCGATGAAGGGAACCGCCCCGCGCGATCCCGACCCCGTGCGCGACGCAGCAATCGCGGCAGCACTGCAGGCCAGCGAAAAGGACCGCGCCGAAAACCTGATGATCGTCGATCTGTTGCGCAACGATATCAGCCGGTTGGCGCGGGTGGGATCGGTGAGGGTGCCTGCGCTGTTTGCGATGGAAAAATACGCGACCGTGCATCAGATGACGTCGACCATCGAGGGCGTGCTGGCGGAACCTGTGACGCTTCCTGCGCTGATGGCGGCACTTTTCCCGTGTGGGTCGGTGACAGGCGCGCCGAAAATCCGTGCGATGGAGATTATCCGCGCGGTGGAGCCGCATCCGCGCGGGGTCTATTGCGGGGCGATTGGCTGGATGGCCCCGGACGGGCGGGCAGATTTTTCGGTGGCGATCCGCACGCTGTCGGTGACGGGGCGCGATATCGTGATGAACGTGGGCGGCGGGGTGGTGCATGGGTCCACCGCCAGCGGCGAATGGGAGGAGGCGTTGTGGAAAGCGCGCTTCGTGAAGGCGGCACAAAGCCGGGACTGAGGCTGATCGAGACGATGCTGTGGGACGGGGCGCGCGTGCCGCGTCTGGCCCTGCATCGCGCGCGGCTGGCTGCAAGCTGCGCGGCACTGGGGTGGGACGTGCCCGACATGGGGCCCGCGCTTGGCGCGTTGGACCTTTCAGGTCCAGCGCGCTTGCGGCTGACGGTGGGGGCGCGGGCCGATGTTACGGTGATGGTTGGCCCCGTGCCGCCCGCAAAACCGCAGTGGCGCGTGGGGCTGGCGGGGGTGCGGCTGGCGTCGGATGATCCGTGGCTGGGGATCAAATCCACCCGGCGGGCGGCCTATGATGCCGCCCGTGCAGGCCTGCCGGATGAGCTGGACGAGGTGATCTTTCAGAACGAACGCGGTGAGGTCTGTGATGGCAGTATCACCACGGTATTTTTTGACCGGGGGCAGGGGATGCGGACGCCGCCGCTGTCGTCCGGGCTGCTGCCGGGGGTTCTGCGGGCGGACCTCGGCTGCCCCGAAGAGGTGCTTTACGCAGCCGATCTGCCGGCCGTGCGCCTGTGGGTCGGCAACGCGCTGCGGGGGGTGATGAAGGCCGCGTTTGTGGCGGGTGTCCCACCGTGGGACGCTTTTGGGGGCGAGTGATTTCAAGAGGTTATGGGGGCGGGTTAGGGGGTTGTTAACACTTGGGGGTCGTTTGGCGGAGGCATGTGATTGGGGGCCAGCCCCCCAGCTTAACGGCTACTTAAACCGATGGCGAAACCACTCGTGCAACCCGGCATGTTTGTGTTGGCCGATTCCTCAGCCTATTTCCGGCGGGAAAAAAGCCTCCTAAAGAAGCCACGCGCCTCTTCTGCATAAGCGATCTTCGCGGCAACGTCTCCCGGCACTCCACTTTCGGTCAATACTTTTACAGCTGCCGCGATTGCATATATTTCAGCACTGACCTGCGATTGGTTGGGGTTCCTTTCCAGTTCTTCTGCCTTCTCGACGATGGCTGGCAAGTTTTGGTCTATCACCGTCATTGCAGTTGAATCGTGCAAGTTACCTTCCAGCGCCAAAAGCATTTCTGCCACCAAGTCGCGAATTGCCTCGAGTGTGTTGCGTTGTTCCTCGACCTTTGGGAGATCGTCAAGCGACCAGCCATTATGGCCGCGCAGGAATTCGAGTTCGGCGGCGACCAATTCGTTCAGAACAGTGATTTGGGCGGCAATGAGTTTTGTTTGCACCGCGCGGCGGGCTGGCGCGGGATGTTCTGGAGCATTTGGGTTTGTTAGGCCCGATGGCGCACGATTGCGATGTTCTTCCTCAATCCTCGCAATCGCCTCGGCCACGGGGCCAGGGCCGGATTGCCAGATGGCGTCGGGGATGAGGGCGATGTCGTGTTGGAGTTGCCAGTCGAGGGGTTTGCCTGCGATGGCGGCATCCCACCAGCGTTGCCAGAAGGACCAGTGGGTGGGGGAGTTGGTTTGCCAGTAGGTGCGCATGGTGGCGTTGGCGGTGGTGAACCAGTCGGGTGGGATGTCCGGCCAAAGGGGCAGAGTAAAGGGGTCGGTACCAGCGTCTATGGCGGTGGCGTCGGTTTCAATGGCAGACCATGTGATGTTGTCCAAGTCATCGAAAAAGCGCTCGTTGCATACAGCATCGATAACCCGAAATGCTGCGCGCTGAGAAGCTTGAGTGATCTCACTGTCCTCAGTTTGATTCACAGATGCGACTGCAAAAACCGTAGCATCAAACGCAAGCTCAGCAATTGCAGGCGTTGAAAGACTACCGCGTTGACGCGTTTGAATGCCCAATTCCCTTGGAATACCCTCAGCTAAGTCGGAAGCCACATCGTGAAGGCGTTGACTTGGAAT
>JANNKX010000110.1:0-13291 GCA_031396505.1 Rhodobacterales bacterium | reverse complement strand
TCGTTGCGCTGACAAACCTGCCACATCCGTTTGAGGTAGCCGTCAGGTGGGATGATAATCCCGCCCGAGGCCTGGATGGGTTCGGCGAAAAAGCCGCCGATGTTTTCGGCCCCAACACGCGCAATCAGGCCCTCAAACTCGGCCACCAGATGATCGCAGAAATCGGCCTCTGTCATGCCATCGGGGCGGCGGTAAGGGTTGGGCACGGACAGGTGGTGAATGCCCTCTGTCATATAGGTAAACTGCGGCACGCGGTCGCCGGGCCGTTTGCCGATGGATTGCGAGAGGTACGTGGAGCCATGATAGCTGTGATCGCGCGCCACCAGTTGCGTTTTGGCGGGGTTGCCACGGCAGTGGTGGTAATACATCACCATGCGGGCCGCGCTATCAATCGCGGTCGACCCGCCGGTGGTGAAATGCACGCGGTTCAGATCGCCGGGGGCAAGATCGGCAATGCGCTGCGACAGTTGTGCGGACGCATCATTGGTCATATCGACAAAGGTGTTGCAGAACGCCAGCCGTTCGGCTTGTTCGCCAATCGCCCGCGCCATTTCGCGGCGGCCAAGCCCGATATTGGTACACCACAGGCCCCCCACGGCATCGAAGTACCGCTTGCCATCCGCATCCCACAGCCAGCACCCTTCGCCCCGCGTGATGACAAGAGAGCCGTCGCGGGCAAAACTGCCAAAGTTATGCCATGGGTGCAGCGATGTACGATGATCCATTTCCCACAGATCTTGTGGAGACGGGCTGTTTGATGGTATCGTTTGCATGGCGGCCTCGGTCTTTATACAAGCGTATAATAAAACACCTGCAAGGCGGGTCAAGACAGCGCCAGTCTGCCTATGCACCAGAATAGGGATCGGTCAGAACAGGGTTTGGCGCGCCTTGGATACCGTAAAGCCGTGTCCTGCGGGATTGGTGCAGGTCATCCCGCTGCGTTCGGACGTGCAGTCAAACCCGCCCAGCGACAGGGTCTGGCCATAGCTCAGCTCCACCGCCGATGGGTCGGCCACTGTATCACCGACGCAGGCAAGTTCGCCCCTGCGCGATGACAGACCTATGGCAAAGCTGCTGCCCCAGTCCAGATCGCATTCGGCGGGTGGCGTGGTGAAACTGGGTGTCAGGCTGCGCATGTCACAGCGCGCCTCGGCATAATCGCCGGTGGCGATCAGGCAGGAAATGTTCCCGGTGGGCGAGCGGAAAAACAAAAGGTCGTCGGCCATGACAGGCGTCGCGGCAAGAAGGAAACAGACGGTCAGTGTTTTCATGTGATATGCCTTTGGTGTGAAAATCCGGTGTCACGCCGCCCCAACGCAAAATACGGACCGTCAAGGATGCTGTGTAATGCTTGCAGAAAGGCCAGATGATGCAAGCCCTGCCTTTTGTCGCTTTGGTCTATTTTGGCATCGTTTTTGTGGTGGCCTTTGTCTTGGGCGTGCTGCGCGTGACGCTGATTGCACCGCAGTTGGGTGATCTGGCGGCGGTCACGCTTGAAGTGCCATTGGTGCTGGCGTTTTCTTGGGTGGTGTCCGGATGGATCACGCGGTGGTGGCCGCGCCCGTGGTTTTACCGGCTGGGGATGGGGGTGTTGGCCTTTGCGATGTTGATGGCCGCGGAAATGGCGCTGTCCACCCATTTGTTCGGGCAGACAGCCACGCAATTCTTTGCGGCCATCGCCAGCGCGCCGGGGGCCGTCGGACTGATGGGTCAGGTCGGATTTGCACTTATTCCGGCGCTGCGTGGTCAGACGAGCGGCTGAGCACGCTCCACCAGGCGGGCGAAAAAGCTGGCGCCAACGGGGGCTGCGTCATCATTGAAGTCATAGGCCGCATGGTGCAGCCCTGCCCCCGGCCCGGTGCCGAGGAACAGATAGGCGCCGGGGCGGGCCTCCAGCATGTAACTGAAATCCTCGGACCCCATTTCGCGCACGGATCGTGCGTCAACCGCCGCCTCGCCTGAAATTTCGCGCGCCACGCCTGCGGCAAAATCGGTCTCGGCGGGGTGATTGACGGTGGGGGGATAGCCCCAATCATAATCGACATGCGCCGTCACGTTATAGGCTGCCGCGTGCCCCGCGACAATTTCGTGAAAGCGTTTCTTCAGAAGATCGCGCACTTCGGGTTTGAAACTGCGGATCGTGGCGCAGAACATCGCCTCTTCGGGGATGATGTTGCTGGCCGATCCGGTGTGGATTTGCGTGACGGAGATCACCGCCTCGTCCAGCGCATAGACGTTGCGCGGGATGATGGTCTGCACCGCCTGCACCATGCCCACGACGGCCACAACCGGATCGATGCAGTCATGCGGCGTGGCCCCATGCCCGCCCTTGCCGGTGATGGTCACATAGGCCGTATCGACCGAGGCCATAAGCGGGCCGGGGGTGGTGTGGAAATGGCCGAAGGTGATGTTCGGGGCATTATGGATGCCATAGACCTGCGCGATGGCGAACCTGTCCATCACGCCCTCTTGCACCATCACCTGACCGCCGCCGCCGTCCTCTTCCGCCGGCTGAAAGATCAGTGCGACGCGGCCCGCAAAATGACGTGTCTCGGCGAGGTATTTGGCGGCACCCAGCAGCATCGTCACATGGCCGTCGTGGCCGCAGGCGTGCATCTTGCCCGGAATGGTGCTGGCATAGGCGGCCCCGGTGATTTCAGTGATCGGCAGCGCGTCCATGTCCGCGCGCAAGGCGATGGTCGGCCCTGCCCCCTGCCCGTTGATGATGGCGACAAGGCCCGTGGTGGCGATACCGGGGTGAATCTCATCCACCCCGATTTCCGTCAACCGTGCGGTGATAAAGGCCGCTGTATTGTGACAGTCGAACTTCAGTTCGGGATTGGCGTGCAGATGGCGACGCCAGCCTTTCATTTCGTCGGCATAATCGGCAATACGGTTCAGAACGGGCATCGACGTCTCCTTTGATCGCCCATCAGGTAGCCCGAACGGAAGGCCCCGGCAATGGACGACACCCTGCTGCACGATCCCGATGGCGGGATGCCCCGGCTGATTGCGATCATGGCGGCACTGCGCGACCCGGTGGCAGGCTGCCCGTGGGACGTCGAGCAAACCTTTGCCACCATCGCGCCCTACACGGTGGAAGAGGCGTATGAGGTGGCCGATGCGATTGCGCGGCAGGCCTGGGGTGATCTGCGGGGCGAACTGGGCGATTTGCTGTTTCAGGCGGTTTATCACGCGCAAATGGCCGATGAGGCTGGGCATTTCGACTTTGCCGATGTCGTGCGCGGGATTTGCGACAAGATGATCGCACGGCATCCGCATGTGTTTGGCGCGGCCTCGCGCGACAAGACCGCCGCCGATCAGACCCGCGACTGGGAAGCGGCAAAGGCGGCCGAACGTGGGCCCGCACGCGTGCTTGACGGCGTGGCGATGGGCCTGCCGGGGTTGACGCGGGCGGTCAAGCTGCAGGCGCGCGCCGCACGGGTGGGGTTTGACTGGCCGTCAACACATGAGGTGGTGGCGAAAATCGCCGAAGAGGCGGGCGAACTGGCAGAGGCGCGGGATCATCTGACGGCGGTTGAAATCACCGAAGAGTTTGGTGATTTATTGTTTGTCATGGCAAACTTGGCACGCCATCTTAAAGTCGATCCCGAGGCCGCACTGCGCGCCGCAAACGCCAAATTCACCCGCCGGTTTCAGCGGATCGAGGACTGGCTTGCCGAAGACGGGCGCATCCCGGCGCAATCCGATCTTGCCGAAATGGATGCCTTGTGGGACCGGGCCAAGGCCGAGGAACGCGGGCAAAAAGTTTCTGACTAATTCAGTCACCTATTGACGGAAGGTTCGCTTTGCGCTTTATGGGAAACGTAATTCCGACAAAAGAGGTCAACAATGTTGCGCAACTCCCTTCTCGCCCTTGCCCTTGGCACAGTGGCCCTGCCCGCCTTTGCCGATGAGATCAACATCTACTCGCATCGCCAGCCCGAACTGATCCAACCGCTGATTGATGCGTTTACCGCCGAAACCGGCATTGTGGTGAATATCGCCTTTGTTGACAAGGGTATGGCAGAACGGTTGGTGGCCGAGGGCGACCGCTCACCTGCGGATCTGGTGCTGACGGTGGATATTGCGCGGCTGATGCAGGTGGTCGAAGCCGGGGTGACGCAAGCGGTGCAGTCTGACGTGCTGGAAGCGAATATTCCGGCGAACCTGCGCGATCCGAATGACCAATGGTTCGGCCTGACAACGCGGGCGCGTATCATTTACGCATCGCGCGATCGCGTGCAGCCGGGCGAAGTGACAACATATGAAGACCTGGCAGACCCGAAATGGATGGGGCGGATTTGCACGCGGTCGGGGTTGAATGACTATAACATTGCCCTGCTGTCGGCCGTAATCGCGCATCACGGGGAAGAGGCGGCGACAGCTTGGGCGACCGCATTGAAGGCGAACCTTGCGCGCAAACCCGATGGTGGCGACCGGGATCAGATCAAGGCGATTGCAGCGGGTGAATGCGATATTGCCATCGGCAACACCTATTACATCGGCCAAATGCTGGCCGATCCGGAACAAAAAGCGGCGGCCGAGGCGGTGCGGATTGATTTTCCAGTATTCGACGGCGACGGCGTTCACCTGAACATCTCGGGTATCGCGATGACAGAATCGGCACCGAATCACGACGCGGCCCTGCAGTTCATGGAATGGCTGACCAGCGATGCAGCACAACAGGTCTATGCCGAAACAAACAACGAATATCCGGTCAAGCCCGGCGTTGCAGCATCGGCACTGGTGTCAAGCTGGGGCACATTCACGCCCGACAGCATCAGCCTGACGGATGTGGCAGCCCATCGCGCGGCTGCATTGCGGATCATGGAAGAAGTGAATTTCGACGGATAAATCATTGAATAGACGTAGAAAACGGGTGCGTTACTGCACCCGTTTTCTATTGCATCGCCTCGACCGACAAGACGGTCGGCAGGTGGCGGGCAATCTCGGTCCAGGTTTCACCCTCATCCCGGCTTGCGAACACCGACCCGCTGTTGGTGCCGAAATACACACCGCAGGGTGTGGCTTGATCCACCGCCATGGCCTGACGCAACACGGTGAAAAAACAGCTTTTCTCGGGCAGACCCTGCCCCTTGCCGACCCAGCTTTCCCCGCCATCGGTACTTTTCCAGACCAGCGCGCGCGCATCCACCGGATAGCGGCCCTGACTGTCGCCGTTCAGCGGAAACACCCAGAGCGTGCCGGGATCACGCGGGTGGGCCCCAACCGGAAAGCCAAAGGTCGAGGGCAGGCCTTCGGTGATTTCCTCCCACAACTGCCCGCCATCACGGCTGCGATACACACCTTGGTGGTTCTGCATGTAAATCAGGCCGGGCGCGGCACCAAAAGCAAGATTGTGAACGCATTGAAAAATCTGATCCTCGGCCCGGATTTCGACGCCGTCCCAATGCCTTGCAAGGCGTCCTGCAGGCCCTTCGCGATTTGATCGGCGCCCCTGCTGCACCCAGCTTTCCCCGCCATCGGGCGAGGCAAATACCCCAGCCGATGAAATGCCGACCCAGACCTGCCCTTGCCCGCCACACAGGATGGAATGCAGGACAAGGCCCGCGGCCCCCGGATCCCAGTTCTCGGCCCCGTCCAGATCGGTCAGCGCGGGCAATTTCGCCCATGTTTCGCCGAAGTCGCGGCTTTCCCACAGCATCGCGGGCTTGGTGCCGGCCAGCAGACGGCCATCATCCTGCGCCAGCGACCAGATCTGTTCAGCCCCGTCAAACGGACCCTGCGACAGCGCCCAATTCCCACCCTTGCGCCGCCAAACGCCGATGCCTTCCCATTTGCCGCCACCGCCTGCCCAGATGTCGCCTGTCGCGGCATTGCCAATGGCGTGATTGATCGGCCAGCCGCCGCAATGCGGGCCACTGACCTGCCAGCCGTCGCGATCTTGCAGAAGAAACAGGCCCTTGGTGGTTCCGATCAGAAGTTCCGTCATCACGCATCCCTCCTTGCGCGGCCGTCTTTGGCGACGATGTTACACCCCAAAGCCGCAGGCCCAAACCGAAAATCCGCGTCATCTGGACAAGCCTATGCAGATGGTCTTTCCTGCATCTGGAACATGGGGAACACGGCATGGCACGCAAGATCATTATCGACACCGACCCTGGACAGGACGACGCGGTGGCCATTCTGCTGGCGCTGGCCAGCCCGGAAGACCTGCATGTGCTGGGTATCACGGCGGTCGCAGGCAATGTGCCCCTGCCTTTGACACAGAAAAATGCGCGTATTATCTGTGAGTTGGCAGGCCGTGTTGATGTTCCCGTCTTTGCCGGATGCGATGCCCCGATCCGGCGCAAGCTGGTGACGGCAGAACATGTGCATGGCAAGACCGGCCTTGACGGACCACAGATGGCCGATCCGACCATGCCGTTACAGGACTGGCATGCCGTTGATTTCATCATTGAAACGCTGCGCCGCGAACCTGGGGGCACGGTCACGCTGTGCCCGTTGGGGCCGCTGACGAACATCGCGGTTGCATTTCAGAAGGCCCCCGATATCGTGACGCGCGTACAGGAAATTGTGCTGATGGGCGGGGCCTACTTTGAGGTCGGCAACATCACGCCTGCGGCGGAATTCAACATTTATGTCGATCCGGAAGCTGCTGATATTGTGTTCAAATCTGGCGTTCCGCTGGTGGTGATGCCGCTGGATGTGACGCATCAGGCGCTGACATCCAAGGCGCGTGTCGATGCATTTCGCGCGATGGGCACGGAGGTGGGGCGCATGGTCGCGGAATGGACTGATTTCTTTGAACGCTTTGATGTGGCGAAGTACGGCAGCGCCGGCGCACCGCTGCATGACCCTTGCGTGATTGCCTATCTGATCCAGCCCGATCTGTTTGCCGGACGGTATGTGAATGTGGCGATCGAGACGCAGTCGGAGCTGACATTGGGCATGACGGTTACCGATTGGTGGGGCGTCACACAGCGGCCGAAAAATGCGACGTTCATGGGCAGCATTGATGCGGACGGGTTCTTTGCGCTGCTGACGACGCGGATTGCACGGCTATAGCGGGTGGGTCAGAACCACTTCGCCGCCATCACGGATCGCGGTGTAGAAACATGACGGACGGTTGGTGTGACAGGCAGGCCCGGTCTGATGGACCAGCACCAGCAGGCAGTCGCGGTCGCAGTCGATGTGCATCGCGACCAGTTTCTGGGTGTGGCCCGACGTCTCACCCTTGATCCAGAATGCAGCGCGGGACCGCGACCAGTAGGTGACGCGCCCCGTGGCAAGGGTCTGCGCCACGGCATCGGCGTTCATCCAGGCGAACATCAGCACGTCGCGGCTGGTGGCATCCTGTGCGATGACCGGGATCAGGCCATTGGCATCAAAGGTCAGGGTGGCGGGATCGAAAGCCATGGCATATCCTTTGCAAGGCGTATTGCGCGGACTATGTATGCGCAAAGGTGAGGATTGTCATGGCCGATACCGATCTGATTCAGCTATATTCGGGGCGCATTCTGGCGCTTGCGGCAGATATTCCGCATGTCGGGCGGCTGCCTGTGGCGGATGGCACGGCGCGGCGTCGTTCGCCGTTGTGCGGATCGACGGTGACGGTGGATGTGGTGATGGACCATGGCCGCATCGCGGGCTTTGCGCAGGACGTGAAGGCCTGTGCCTTGGGTCAGGCGGCGGCGGCGGTGCTGGGCCATGCGGTCATCGGGCGGAACCGGGTGGAGTTGGAGGCGGCGCGTGACGGGTTGCGGGCCATGCTGAAAGATGGTGGGCCGGTGCCCGCGGCACCGTTCGACGGATTTGAAGTGCTGTTGCCTGCGCGCGATTACAAGAACAGGCATGCGAGCATCATGCTGGCGCTGGAGGCGGCGGTCGACGCGGTTGCCACGACAGAATCAGCATAAAAAAACCGCCGCACATCCGGGTGGATGGCGGCGGCAAGTGGCGTATCTGGAGAGGTGAGCAGGTCGGGCAACCCGCGTGGCATCAACTTGGGGACAGATGCCGCACCCTTGGTTCAACAGATCGCAGGCAATAGGGTCAGGCGGCACCGGACAGGTGCAGGCCAATCAGCAGAAACGAGAACAACACCGCGACGCCGGTCGCATCTTCGATCAGCGTGGCGCGGGACCCGTGCAGGATCGTCTTGATATCGTTGAACATGTCATTCTCCATTTGTGTTGCCTCTTTGTTCTCATATCGGAAACATTCTGTAAAGAACTTTTTAAGAACATTAGTGAACATTTCATGATTTTAGACCGTCACGCCCGAAACGCATGTGATGTTGCGCAATACGGCAACGAGAAAACGCTGTGGTCAGCCGACGGAAATCAGCTGGATCGCGCGGTCCTGATCCAGCAACCACAACAGTGTACGGGCGGCACGCCCGCGCGTTCCGGTCAAGGCAGGATCGTCGGCCATCAGACGGCGCGCATCGCTTTGCGCCACAGCCATCAGGGCAGACTGGCGTTCAAGATCGGCCACGCGAAAGCGCGGCAGGCCCGATTGCGCCGTGCCGATCAGATCGCCCGCGCCGCGCATGGCAAGATCTTCCTCGCTGATGACAAAGCCGTCTTCGGTATCGCGCAGCACTTTCAGGCGGCGGGTGCCCGCAGCCCCCAAGGGGGCCTGATACATCAGCAGGCAGGTGGAGGCCGCCGTTCCGCGCCCGACCCTGCCGCGCAACTGATGCAATTGCGCAAGGCCAAAGGTTTCGGCGCGTTCGATCACCATGATGGAGGCATTGGGCACGTTCACCCCAACCTCGATTACTGTCGTGGCCACCAGCACTTTGGTATCGCCCGCCACGAAACGGGCCATGGCGGCATCCTTTTCGGGGATCGGCATCTGCCCATGGACCATGCCGACGACCCCTTCGCCCAAAGCCGCGCGCAGGTGTTGAAACCGCGCCTCGGCAGAGGCGTAGTCGAGCAGTTCACTGTCTTCGACCAGCGGGCAGACCCAATAGGCCTGCCGCCCCTCGGCCACACCTGCGGCAAGGCGGGCGACCACCTCATCCATGCGATCGGTGGTGACAAGGGCGGTACGGATCGGTTTGCGGCCAGGCGGCTTTTCATCAAGGACCGACACATCCATATCGCCATAGCTGGCAAGGGCAAGGCTGCGGGGGATGGGGGTTGCGGTCATCACCAGAACATCGACGGCCTGCCCTTTTGCGCCAAGCTCCATCCGTTGGGCGACGCCAAAGCGGTGCTGTTCGTCGATGATGGCCAGCCGCAGGTTGTGGAAATGCACGTCTTTCTGGAACACGGCATGGGTGCCGACAAGGATGTGCAGATCGCCGGACGCAAGGGCAGCCATTTTTGCCGCGCGATCGCCCCCCTTGTCGCGCCCCGTCAGGATATCGAGGCGCACGCCCGCTGCGGCGGCGAGCGGGGCCAGTCCATCATAATGCTGGCGTGCCAGAATTTCAGTGGGCGCCATCATCACGCCCTGCCCGCCTGATTCAACAGCAGTGAGCAGCGCCATGAAGGCGACGAGCGTCTTGCCGGACCCAACGTCGCCCTGAAGCAGGCGGTTCATCCGCAACGGGTTTGCCATATCGCCTTGGATTTCGGCGATGGCGCGGGTCTGGGCACCCGTGGGTGCATAGGGCAGGCTTTGCAGGACCTGTTTTTGCAGCAGGCCGGTGCCGGGGGAGGAGACACCCTTGGCGCGGCGCAGGCTGGCGCGGGCAAGGGCGAGGGTCAGCTGATGCGCAAACAGCTCATCATAGGCGAGGCGCGCGCGGGCGGGGGCAGTGGCGGCGAAATCGGCGTTGCGGGTCGGGGTATGGGCCATGGTGACGGCCGCGTGTCAGTCGGGCCAGCCTTCGCGGGCTTTCAGGGGGCCATCGATCCATTCCGCAAGGTCTGGCACGCGGGTCAGGGCCACTGCCACCGATTTCAACACCAGTTTTTGGGTGATGCCCGCAGCCAGCGGATAAACAGGTTCAAACTGCGGCAGTTCGGCATATTCTTCGGGGCGCAGAACGTGGTCAGGGTGGACCATCTGTGCGATGCCATCAAACAGTTCGACCCGGCCCGACACAAGGCGGCGCTGGCCAGTGGGCAGCAGTTTGGTCAAATAATCGGCACGGGCGTGAAAGAACACCAGTTGGAATTCAAGGGCGGCATCGCGGACCATGACGCGGTAGGGGCGGCCCTTCGTGCGGGGGGCAAAATGCGCACCGACCTCCACCTCGACCGTCACGACGGCGGGGGGGATGATGTCACGGACCGATAATTTGCGCGCGCGGTCGATACCGGAATGCGGCAGCAGGAACAAAAGGTCCTTGGGGCGGGCGACGTTCAGCGCGGCGAATGCCTTGGCCGATTTCGGCCCGATCCCGTCGATGGTTTCCAGATCGGCAAACAAGGGGAACAGGATTTCCGGGCGGCTCATGCGATCATCGCAAGCCAGGCGTCTTCATCAATCGTCAGCACGCCAAGGCGGGCCGCGTCCTTGGCCTTTGATCCCGCGCCGGGGCCTGCGATCAGGATATCGGTCTTTGCGCTGACCGAGCCTGCGACCTTTGCGCCAAGGGCTTCGGCACGCGCTTTGGCCTCGGCCCGCGTCATTTTTTCCAAGGTGCCGGTGAAGACCACGGTTTTGCCGGCAACGGGGCTGTTCACGTGCGCCCGCATGGTGACGGGCAGCACGTTCAGGTGTTTGACCAGATCGTCGATGGCCCTGCGTTCGGCGGCGTTCTGAAAGGTGGCAACAAGGCTGCTGGCAAGCGTGTCACCCACGCCGTCAATGGCGGTGAGATCGGCCCATTCCGGGCCTTTACCAATCGTGGCTTGGGTGATTGCCGTTTCGAAATTTTCCCAGGTGTTATAGTGACGGGAGAGGAGAGCGGCAGAGTTTTCGCCGACGTGGCGGATACCAAGGGCAAAGATCAGCCGGTCCAGCGGGACGGTGCGTTTCGCGTCGATTGCAGCAAACAGATTGGCGGCGGAACGATCGCCAAACCCATCGCGGTTTTTCAGTTTTTGCAGTGGGTTGGCGGCGTCTCTTGAGGCAAGGGTAAAGATATCTGCGGGGGTTTTGACAGGGAGGATTCCGTCATGAAAGAACATCTCGACCTGCTTGGCACCCAAACCTTCGATATCAAAGGCATTACGTGATACGAAGTGTCTGAGCCGTTCAATGGCCTGTGCGGGGCAGATCAGGCCGCCGGTGCAGCGGCGCACCGCGTCGCCGTCTTCGCGGATGGCGGGGCTTTGGCATTCGGGGCAGATGTCGGGAAATTGGTAAGGCGCGGCGTTTTCGGGGCGTTGGGTCAGGTCCAAGTCGGCGATTTTCGGGATCACATCGCCCGCGCGATAAACCTGCACCCAGTCGCCAATGCGAATGTCTTTTCCATCACGAATCGGCTGGCCCTTGGAGTCGCGACCCTTGATGTAGTCTTCGTTGTGCAGGGTCGCGTTTGACACGACGACGCCACCCACGGTGACGGGCTGCAGGCGGGCGACGGGCGACAAGGCCCCCGTGCGGCCAACCTGAATGTCGATCCCCAGAAGCCGGGTCCAGGCCAGTTCGGCAGGAAATTTATGTGCAATCGCCCAGCGGGGGGTGGTGGAACGAAAGCCGAGACGGGACTGCAAGGCAAGGTCATCGACCTTGTAGACGACGCCATCGATATCATAGCCAAGGGTGGCACGTTGGGATTCGATCAGGCGGTAATGGACGAGCATGGCGGCGGTGCTGTCACAGATGA
Organism: Rhodobacterales bacterium; assembly: GCA_031396505.1. Classification (GTDB taxonomy): domain Bacteria; phylum Pseudomonadota; class Alphaproteobacteria; order Rhodobacterales; family Rhodobacteraceae; genus JAAFHS01. The sequence continues at coordinate 1,590 of JANNKX010000110.1, read as the reverse complement.
CGGTCAGCGGATTTGTCTGAAAGCCAATTGATTTCAGGTGATTGATTGCATTGCTTTGCGTGCTCGCAAGCGGTTCTGACACTGCACCCCAGCTGTACGCGAAAAACCGCAACGGGCGCTGCGCGGTAATTCGGGCGTCGAGCTGGCGCAGGCTGCCTGCCGCGGCATTGCGCGGGTTGGCAAAGGTCTTGTCGCCTGCCGCCTGTTGGCGCGCATTCAATGCAGCAAAATCGGTATGGGACATGTAAACCTCGCCACGGACCTCCAGCAGATCGGGGGCACCGGGCAATGTGACCGGGATATCGGCAATCGTGCGGGCATTTTCGGTGACATTTTCGCCAACCTCGCCATCGCCGCGCGTGGCGGCCTGCACAAGGCGGCCCGCCTCATAGCGCAGTGACAACGACAGCCCGTCAATCTTGGGTTCAGCAGTATAGGTGATCGGTGTGCTCACCCCCAGAAACTTGCGTACCCGGTCATCAAAATCGGTGACATCCGGGTCATCAAAGGCGTTTTCGAGGCTGAGCATGGGCACGGCATGGGTCACCTTGCCAAAACCATCCGCGACCGCAGCACCCACCATATCCGACGGGCTGTCGGCACGTTTCAGGGCCGGAAAGTGCGCCTCGATCGCCGCATTGCGCCGCTTTAGCGCGTCGTAGTCGGCATCTGAAAGGTCTGGTGCGTCCAGCGTGTGATAGGCGTCATTTGCCTGTGCGATAGCCGCAGCCAGACGGGCGAGTTCAGCGCCTGCCTCATCTGCCGTCAGATCACCGACAGGTTTCTCCATGACCGCCCCCTGCTGTCGCCCGACTGTTGTTTTAGGCGGCGACAGCAGGAAGGTCTAGGGTCACGCGCTGGCCAGACGGCGGCCTTCGGTCGCGACCGGGTCACGCAGCACATAGCCGCGCCCCCAGACCGTTTCGATATAGTTGGCACCCATCGTCGCCTCGGCCAGTTTCTTGCGCAACTTGCAGATGAAAACGTCGATGATCTTCAATTCAGGCTCGTCCATGCCGCCATAAAGATGGTTCAGGAACATCTCTTTCGTCAGCGTCGTGCCCTTGCGCAACGACAGCAGTTCCAGCATCTGATATTCCTTGCCCGTCAGATGCACGGTCTTGCCAGCCACATCGACAGTCTTGGCATCAAGGTTCACGTTGACCGACCCCGTGCTGATCACCGATTGGCTGTGCCCCTTTGATCGCCGGATGATCGCATGGATACGCGCCACCAGTTCTTCGCGGTGGAAGGGTTTGGTCATGTAATCATCCGCACCAAAGCCGAAACCCTTCAGCTTGTTGTCGGTATCATCTGACCCAGACAGAATTAGGATCGGCGTTTCAACCTTGGCCAAACGCAGCTGGCGCAAAACCTCATGCCCGCTCATATCCGGCAGGTTCAGATCCAGCAGGATAAGGTCGTAATCATACAGCTTTGCCAGATCGACGCCGTCTTCGCCAAGATCGGTACAATAGACATTCAAATTAGCATGGGTCAGCATCAATTCAATGCTGCGCGAGGTGGTCGGATCATCTTCTACAAGTAAAATACGCATCTGGGGTCAATCTCCGCTTCGGTGGGGTGTTC
>JANNKX010000079.1:0-7209 GCA_031396505.1 Rhodobacterales bacterium | reverse complement strand
TTCCGCTGCACATGGCCCATGTAGGCTGCTACCACCTCGGCCCCGTGGATCGCAACCACCCGCAAAAGCTCCCGCCGCCCGGTCTCGTTCGCAGCGATCTGCGCCTTGAGGTCGGCCATGTTCTGCTCAGGTGACCGGCAGGGCCACCGTCCCGATCCCAGAAGCGCCCTTGTCTCCGCCTCGCGCAACCTCCCCCCGACCACCAGCGGGAAAAGGTCGATGACCACTCCCTCCTCCTCGATCGTCCGGCTGTCCGGCGGGCCCGACCCCGGCGTCCGCCCGCCGATATCGGCATGATGCCCGCGTGACCCCAGCCAGAACGCCACAGCCCCGCCTACAAAAACCGGCGTGATCACCGTCACATCCGGCAAATGCGTGCCGCCGTTGTAGGGGCTGTTCAGCATCCACGCATCGCCGTCGCGTGCCCCTGCACCCACCGCCGCGATCACCGTTTTGACCGCATGGCTCATGGACCCCAGATGCACCGGCACATGTGGTGCGTTGGCCACAAGGTCGCCCGCCGCATCAAAGATCGCACAGGAAAAATCAAGCCGTTCCTTGATGTTCACCGACCATGCCGTATTTGCCAGCGTCGCCCCCATCTGATCGGCGATGGACATGAACAGATTGCCCATCACCTCCAGCAGCACAGGGTCCGCCTGCGTGCCTGCCGCCGCCAAGCGCGCCATGGGCGCGTGGCGTTCAAGGATCAGGTTGCCCGTCGCATCCACCCGCGCGGTCCAACCCGGCTCCACCACCACCGTCCCCGTCGCCTCGCGGATCACCGCTGGCCCCGCCAACACCGCGCCCGCACCAAGGGTGGGGCGGTCATACAGCGGGCAGGCGCATTCCGCCCCGTCAAACCAGACGGGCAGCACCGCCGCCGCCACGGCATCCCCCGTGGCAATCGGCACAGCATCCGCGGTCACCCCGCCCCCCACGGCCTCGGCCACCAGCATTTCATAAAGGATGCCGCGCTCGGGTGCCACAAACCCGAACCGCGCCTGATGGCTTGCCTCGAACGCCGCGCGCATGGTATCGGGCGTGCCGAAATCTACGGGCAGCGCCTGATGCGACCCGTCATAGCGCAGGTGTGCCTGCGCTGCCGTGGTCACATCGGTGATCCCTTGCGCCTGCAATTCCGCCGCAGCCTCGGCCAGCAGCGCGTTTACCGTTGCCCCGGCCTCGGCATCAAGCGGATGGTCAAACTGCACCTCGCGCAGCGCCCGCGTCTCCGCCAGCCCCATCCCATAGGCTGACAGCACGCCCGCATAAGGGTGCAAAAACACGCGGCCCATGCCCAAGGCATCGGCCACGGCACAGGCATGCTGCCCGCCTGCCCCGCCAAAGCATTGCAAGGTATACCCCGTCACATCATGCCCACGCTGCACCGAGATGACCTTGATCGCATTCGCCATGTTATCAACCGCGATGCGCAGGAACCCCTCGGCCAGCGCTTCGGGCGTCATCACCGCCTGCCCCGTCGCCGCCGCAACCTGCGCGCCCAACTGCACAAACGCCGCGCGCACGACCTCTGCGTCCAAAGGCAAATTCCCCCCCGGCCCGAACACGGTGGGAAAATGCGCCGCATTCAGCCGCCCCAGCATCACATTGCAATCCGTGATCGTCAGCGGCCCCCCCCGGCGGTAACTGACAGGCCCCGGATTGGCCCCGGCACTTTCCGGCCCCACCTGAAACCGCCCGTCGCGGAACGTGCAGATCGACCCGCCCCCCGCTGCCACCGTGTGAATATCCATCATCGGCGCGCGCATCCGCACACCTGCCACCTCCGTCTCGAACGACCGCTCGAAACTGCCCGCATAGTGGCTGACATCCGTTGATGTGCCCCCCATGTCGAACCCGATCAGGCGCGCAAAGCCAGCCGCCTCGCCCGTGCGCACCATCCCCACGATGCCGCCTGCCGGGCCGGACAGGATTGCATCCTTGCCCATGAACCGGTCCGCCGCCGTCAAACCCCCATTCGATTGCATGAACAACAACCGCCCCGTCGCGCGGCCCATGTCCAAGGCAACTTCAACTTGGCGCACATACCGCCGCAGGATCGGCGACAGATACGCATCCACCACCGTCGTATCCCCCCGTGCGACCAGCTTCGCCAACCGGCTGACCCGGTGGCTGACCGACACCTGCGTAAACCCCACCTCCACCGCAATCGCCGCCACCCGCGCCTCGTGCCCGCCGTTCACGTGCCCGTGCAGGAACGCCACCGCAACGCTGCGGATGCCGCGCGAAAAGGCGGCCCCAAGGGCGGCCCGCGCGGCTCCTTCGTCCAGTGGCGCGACTTCGCCCCCGTCCGCATCCAGCCGCCCCGGCACCTCGGCCAATTCGGCATACAGCAGATCAGGTCGCCGGATATGCAGATCAAACAGCTTTGGGCGCGCCTGCGTTCCGATGCGCAACAGATCACCAAAGCCTTGCGTCATCAGCAGCAGAACCGCCGTCCCCTTGCGTTCAAGCAGCGCATTGGTTGCGACTGTCGTGCCCATTTTGACCGCCACAATCGCCCCGTCAGGCAAAGGCTGGCCCGGCGTCAACCCCAGGCATTCGCGGATACCCTGCACCGCCGCGTCGGGATAGCGTTCCGGGTTGTCCGACAGCAGCTTGCGCGTCTGCACCCTGCCGTCCGGCCCGCGCGCCACCACATCCGTGAATGTGCCGCCCCGGTCGATCCAGAATTCCCATTGGCCCATGCAGCGCCCCCTCTTGCAGCCATGGGTCAGGCATCATCGCGGCACTGTCAACGCTTTGCGAGGCAAATTCCGGACTTGTCGCCGCACGACATCTTCGGGCATGTTCGACGGTGAATTGTCACAGTCGTGGAGGTTGATATGCGTATCGTTCGCGTTTGGTGTATTGCAGCCATGGCCGCCGCACCCGCCTTTGCCGAAGGTCTGGGCAATCCGGATCTTTCCAGCATCGCCGTCGATACCGCCACACTGTCACCCGGCGCATGGATTTCCCGCCTTGAACCCGACCGCGCAACGCTGGCCTGCCTTGATTGCACAGGTGCCCCCGTGATCGACCTGCAGATCGGCCGTCAGGATGACGGCACCGAAGGCCGTATCCGGTCGGGTGAAACCACCTTTGCCCATATGGAAACCCTGTGCCAACAGCGCGATCCCGCCTGCACCCTGCGCGGCCTTGACGTGCCGCCTGCGGTGGGCTGGGCCACGACGTATGCTATCGGCGGGCAGGCCGCGCAAACCGTCGTGGTGCTGCGGGACAGCGATCTGCTGACGGTCCGCGTCCTGTCGACCGATCCTGCCATCACCGCGCAGAATGTCGATGCCGTGGTGGCGCATGTTGTGCCGCAGATCTTAGGGGATTGACGCCGCCCTTATCCAGCAAAGCGGATTTCGAACGCCGCGCCCTCATCACCCGGCACCAGATCAATCGTTGCCCCGTGCGCTGTCAGCACGTTGCGCGCGATGGTCAGGCCCATGCCCGTGCCACCCGCCTCGCGCCGCGTGGTAAAGAACGCATCGAAAATGCGCGCAGCGTTGCCCGCTGATATCCCCGTGCCATCGTCGTGCACCCGCAAGACCCCCCGCGCAGCCGTCAACGTCACAACCTTTGCCCCATGCCCGCCTGCGTTCTGCAACAACTGCCGCAGCACGATGTCCAACCCCTCTGCCGCCAGCGGCAGCGGCACGCCTTCGCCCTGCACAATGATCTGCATGTCGAACGCATCGCGCAGACCCGGCACCACCGCGCCCAATGTCGTGTCGCCATCATAACCCGGGTCGCGCGCCGCCGCACTGCGTTGCAGCGCCGTCAGTTGCGCCTGCATCCGCTGTGCTGCCGCCGTGATCGTGCCCACCAGCCGCGCGTCATCCGTACCATCCTGCAGCATTTCTGCCGCCCCGATGATGGCCGTCAGCGGCGTTTTCATCTCATGCGTGACATGGTCGGTATAGGTGCGGATCGTCGCTTCGCGGTTTTGCAGCGTTGCCGCCATATCCAGCACCGCCTGCCCCAGATCGCGCAATTCCGATGTGCCATAATGCGCAGGCGGCACCACCGCCGCACCCACCCGCACCCCATGCGCATGCGCCGCCAGCGCCCGCACCGGGCGCAGCAGCAGCCGCCACAGCAGATAGCCAAGGATTGCCGTCGCCACCAGAATAACCGCCGCAATCATCAAGGCCGATTGCCGGAACCCGAACACCGGGTTCAGCACACGCAGCGCCAAAACCCCCGCCAAAGGCAGGGCCAGCACCGCACCCAGCGTGCCGCCCAGCACCAGCAGCAGGGGTGGCCGCCACTTGCGCGTCACGCGGTCTGGCATGCACCCATCCTGACCCCGACGCCATGCACGGTGTCCACCGCGTCACTGCACCCCGCCGCGCCCAGCTTGCGCCGCAGATTGCGCAGATGGCTGTCGATCGTGCGGTCCGAAATCGCCGATCGCGGCCCCCAGACCGCATCACACAACTGCGCCCGGCTGACGATGTGATCAGGATGCTGCATCAGACGCGCCAGAAACTGCATTTCCGTCGGAGTCAGGTCCACCGCTTGGCCCTCCACCACACACAGATGCCGGGCGACGTCAACCATCACTGCCCCGACCTCAAGTCGCCCTGCGCGCGGTGCCTGTACCACACTGCGCTTCAGGATCGCGCGCACCCGCGCCACCAACTCACGCGGGCTGAAGGGTTTGGTCACGTAGTCATCCGCCCCCATTTCAAGGCCAAGAATGCGGTCCACCTCATCATCCCGCGCCGTCAGGAACAGGATCGGCAGGTCCGATGTCGCACGCAGACGGCGGCACACTTCCAGCCCGTCCATTTCCGGCATGCCTATATCCAGGATCATCAGATCAGGCGTATCGCGCGCCGCCATCCGCAGGGCCGCCTGCCCGTCGCCCGCGCGCAGTACCACAAAGCCACCACGCTCAAGGGCAATCGTCAGCACCTCACGGATATGCGGGTCGTCATCAACAATCAGGATACGCATCATTCACCCCGCCCCGTCATGCCCCGCCGCAAAATGTGCCCCGAACGCCACCCATCCGAAACCCCAAATCGCGCAAAAGCCCTTTGCACCATAACTGGCACCCTTCTGCCCACCCGCATGTCGCGACTTTGCCGGGGAATGCAGCAGATTTTGTGCAGACGCCAAACCGGCTCGGTGCCCGCTTCACTTTCGCCGCCGCATCCGGGCCGCCATCGCCGCGGCCCCCGCCGCATCCAGCCCCGCCACCGCACCCGCGTGATCGCCCGCCTCACGGTTCTGGCTGAGCTTTGATTTCGCCAGCGTCCGCCGCACCGCAATCCGGAACGCCACGATATTGCCCAGCATCTGGTCCATGTAATCCGCCGGTGCATCCCGCATCCGCCAGCCTGCATCCCCGTTTACCCGCCGTTCATGCAACCGCGTCAGCAAGCCCACCGCCGCCCGTTTCGTCTGCGTGTCATGCTGAAACGTGATGCCCCCATACACATGCACCACCTGATAATTCCAGGTCGGCACATGCCGGTGATGCACCGCCTTTGACGGGTAATAGTTGGGCGAGATATAGGCCTCATCCCCCCGGAAGATCACCAGCACCTCTTGCCCGTCCGCCACCATGCGGTGCATGTCATTGGCCAGCGCCACATGCCCGATTAGCCTGCCATCCGGGGCGGCCAGCAGCGGAATGTGATTGGCGATCAACCCCGCATCCGTCTGCGCCACGATACAGGCCAGCGGGGCCGCCGCGATCACCCCGGCAATTTCATCCGCGTCGATTTCCTGAAAATGCGCCGGTGTATACATCGCAAACCCTCATCCCATCAGTCGTGCCACATCCAGCATCCGGTTGGAAAATCCCCATTCGTTGTCATACCAGCCGAACACCCGTACCATCCCGCCCTGCGTGATCCGCGTTTCTGGCAAGGCCATCACGATGCTTTCACTGCGCGCCCGCAAGTCTGATGATACCAGCGCCCGGTCCGTCGCCCCGATCACCCCGCCTGCGCCGCGAAACGCTGCGTTCACCGCCGCCACATCCGGCACCCGCGCGACCATCACCGCCAGATCAACCGCGCTGACTGATGCCACTGGCACCCGCACCGCCGACCCCGCAATCCGCCCCGCAACGCCCGGCAGCACCGTATCCAGCAACCGCTGCGCGCTTGTCGTCGTCGGCACCATCGACAGCGCCGCCGCGCGCGACCGCGCGAAATCCGCTGCGGGTGCATCCACGGTGGGCTGCGACCCGGTATAGCAGTGGATCGTCGTCATCGACCCCGTCACCACGCCCCAGTTTTCGTCGATCAACCGCACCAGCGGCGCCAGCGCATTGGTCGTGCAAGACGCATTCGACACGATCCGCTGATCGCGCAACCCTGCGTCATTCGCACCCAGAACCACCGTGTATTCCGCAGCCGCCGATGGCCCCGATACCAGTACGCGCCGCGCCCCCGCCACCAACCCGCGCCCGGCCACATCACCGGTATCCGCGCGGCCCGTGCATTCCATCACCACGTCGACACCCGTCAACACCAGTCCGGAAATATCGCGCGCGCAATGCAGCGGAATCGTGATGCCGTTGACCACCAATGCACCATCCGTCAGGGAAACCGTGCCGCGCCATGGCCCGAAAACGCTGTCATATTCAAATAGATAGGCGCACATTTCGGCCGCCGCGATATCGTTGATCCCCACGATCTGCAGCCCCGGCCAACGGTCCGGCGTCAATGCGAACGCCCGCAGCACCGACCGCCCGATCCGCCCGAACCCGTTGATGAACACGCGCATGACCGCCCTCCGCTTTGTGCATCACAAAGCACGCAAGGCAGCGCCGATCAATGCCGTTTGATCAAAACATTGTACCCGTCACACCCGGCCAAACCGCCATTCCGTGATCTGCTGATAGGTGTCACCGGGGTGCAGGTCCACTGACGGAAACCCCGCGTGATGCGGTGCATCCGGCCAGCCCTGCGCCTCGATCGCCAGCCCTGCATAGGGCGGCACACCGCCCGCGCCGTCATAGACCTGCACGCCCGGTTCGGTGGTCGCAAAGGCCATCGTCACATCGCCCCCTTGCAGCCACAAGACCGCGCGGCAGGGCAGTCGCGCGTCCGACACACAGAAGTTCAGATCCATCGCCGGATCGCCCGGTGTGATGATCCGCCCGTTGCGGAAATCAAACGCCGTGCCCGCCACGCTGCGCACCTCGCCCGTGGGCAGCAGGGCCTCGTCCGT
>JANNKX010000065.1:0-9958 GCA_031396505.1 Rhodobacterales bacterium | reverse complement strand
ATGGTCAACAACCGCCTGCCGCGCCATCCGCTGGTCGCCAAAGGCTACCCCTCAATCGGCTGCGCCCCGTGCACCAGCCCGGTGAAGGAAGGCGAAGATCCCCGCGCAGGCCGTTGGCGCAACAGCACAAAAACTGAATGCGGCATCCATTTCATCAATGGCCGCGCAGTCCCTATCACGAAAGACACCGCCGCATGACCATCCTTGTCACCGATACCGGATTTGCCGTCGGCGCGCCCGAAACCTTTGTGCCATTGTCGGATATCGCGAACCACACCGGCGCGCTGGATCTGGCCAACACCGATGATCCCGCCGCCCTTGCTGCGCATTTCGGCAACATCGGCCTCATTCGCATCGCCTTTCCCGCCTTCAACGACGGGCGCGGCTTTACCCTTGCCCGCTGCCTGCGCGTGATGGGCTACACGGGCCGCTTGCGCGCGCATGGACATGTGATTGCCGATCAATATACCATGGCGCGGCGCAGCGGGTTTGACGAGGTTGAAATCAGCGATGACCTCGCCGCGCGCCAACCCGCCGACCAATGGCAATTCCGCGCCGACTGGCAGGACAACGATTATCAGGCACGGCTTCGGGCCTGACAGATGAGAGACAACATGAACGCCCCCACAGTCATTCCCGACGCGCAAACCGTGACCGCCGTCACCCACTGGACGGACCGCCTGTTTTCGTTCCGCGTCAGCCGCCCGCCATCGCTGCGCTTTCGCTCGGGTGAATTCGTCATGATCGGCTTGATGGGCGACAACGGCAAACCCCTGCTGCGCGCCTATTCCATCGCGTCGCCAGCGTGGGATGACGAGCTTGAATTCTATTCGATCAAAGTCCCCGATGGCCCGCTGACATCGAAACTCCAGCACATCCAACCCGGCGATCAGATTATCCTGCGCCCCAAACCCGTAGGCACGCTGGTGCATGACGCCCTGCTGCCCGGAAAACGCCTGTGGCTGTTGTCCACCGGCACCGGCTTTGCGCCCTTTGCCTCACTGCTGCGCGAGCCTGAGACGTATGAGAAATACGATCAAGTCATCATGATGCACACCTGCCGCGAGGTGGCCGAACTGGAATATGGCCGCCAATTGGTGGAAAGCCTTCAGGATGATCCCCTGATTGGCGACATGGTTGCAGGCAAGCTGCTGTATTATCCCACCACCACGCGTGAGGCGTCCCCCCACATGGGCCGCGTCACCGACAATCTGTCATCGGGCAAGGTGTTTGCCGACCTGAACCTGCCACCGATGGACCCTGCCACCGACCGCGCCATGGTTTGCGGATCGCTGGCCTTCAACATCGACGTGAAGGCGATCCTTGAAAGGTTCGGCCTGCGCGAAGGTGCCAACAGCGAACCCCTTGAATACGTTGTTGAAAAGGCCTTTGTGGGCGACGGCATATGAGGGCGTTTGCCGCGCTTTTTCTGCTGCCCAGCGCGGTGATGGCCATTGCCGCGCAGGCCGATGATCTGCAATCCCTGACCTTCACCAATCACACCGAACTGGCCGTCTCTGGCTTTTCGGTGTTCGAGGAACGCCCCGACGGCACCATCATCGACGATAATCTCGGCGCGTGGGTTGATGAAATCTTGCCGGGCGACAGCGCCACCCTTGACCTTGCGCTGATCGAATGTCGCACGGTGCGCGTCTACGTCACTTTCACGGTGGGTGCGACCGTGCCGGGCGGCGAAAACTTTGATACCGGCGTTGATCTGTGCGCCAACCGAACCCTGACGCTGTTGGACTGATCCCGCCCAATGAAAAACGCCGCGCCATTTTTGGGGGCGCGGCGTTTGTTCGTCAGCCCGGATGGATCACAGACCCATCGCAGCTTTCACCTGATCCAGCGCGCCTTGCACCAGGGCCGGGTTGGTTGCAGCGGCATCCACAGCCGCCTTAAGCGTCGCTTTCACGTCCGCGCCCAAAGCCGAGCCGTCGATCATTGCGTTCACGGCGGTCGCGTTAAAATTCGCCGGGTCCAGAACGGCGGCGGCATCCGTCGCGGCGGCGGTGGCATCCGCGGCGGCGCCTTCAACCGCCGTAGCGGCCTCTGCAGCAGCGGCCTCGGTGGCGGCAGCGGCTTCGGCGGCAGCAGCCTCGGCGGCAGCGGCGGCTTCGGCAGCAGCGGCTTCGGCCGCAGCGGCCTCTGCAGCGGCAGCGGCCGTCGCGGCCTCTGCGGCGGCGGCGGCCTCTTGTGCCGGCTTATAGCTGAATTGATAATACCCGCCCGCGGCAATCAACACCACAAGCGCCCCGATAATTACATTTCTGTTCATGTCACACTCTCCTATGCTCCGGCGTCACCCCCGGATTGCACCGTTTCTATGCCAGAAAGTGATGCCATTGAAAAGCCTATGACTGCCAAAGGCACCAAACCCCGGTTGAATGCGGGTTGAAAGCTGCCGTCCAGACCGCTACCTTGCGCAACAATCCGTTGAAACCACAAGAAGGACCGACACCATAGCCCGCAGACCCCACAACGCCCCCCCGCAGCGCGAGACGGGCCCCCGTGTGAACGATCGTATCCGTGGCACTGAAATCCGCCTGATCGGCGCTGATGGCGAAAACGTGGGTGTCGTCAGCCCCGCGCGCGCCATGCAGATGGCCGAAGAGGCCGGCCTCGATCTGGTCGAAATCTCGCCCAACGCGGAACCGCCCGTCTGCAAGATCATGGATTTCGGCAAATTCAAGTATGAGACGCAAAAACGCGAGGCTGACGCGCGTAAGAAACAGCACATCATCGAAATCAAGGAAATCAAGTTCCGTCCCGGAACCGATACCCACGACTATGATGTCAAGATGCGTTCCGTGATGAAATTTCTCGATGAAGGCGACAAGGTCAAGGTCACCTTGCGGTTTCGTGGCCGCGAAATGGCGCACCAGCAACTGGGGCTGGAGCTGTTGAAACGGGTTGAAGAAGACGTGGCCGAAGTGGGCAAGATCGAATCGTTCCCCCGCCTTGAAGGCCGCCAGATGGTCATGATGATCGGACCAAAGTAAGCGCCATAGCACCACGACAGCGCCCCCGGCACGTCCGGGGGTTTCTCATTTCAGCGCCTTAGCCAGACAGGCGTTGTCGGTTCCGCCTCCCTTCATGCCGCGCAACACTGATGCCCGCCCGGCTGCACTGCGGTTGAACCGGTCCGACGCAATGATCGCCTCAACGGGTGATCCCAAATCCATGACCTCCCAATATCCGCCCAAGGCCTGATAGGACGCTGCCTGACATGCGGCCTGATCCGCGTCGGGGCAGGTTACCGCACAGAACGCCACCAGCGCATCCCCCTCGGGATTGCTGGCCAGCCAGGCCGCCGTGTCCGCCTGACTGTTGGGCCGCAGTCCAAGGATTTCGCCCTGCGGATCGGCGGGTGCAAGCAGGGCCGCGTCCCGCGCCGCACGCAACGGGTCGCTGCGCCGCAGGTCCCGGATCGCAAAGGCGCGGGCGGCGGCGGGGTAGGCGGGATCCGCGGCCAGTGCCGCAAAGCCGATCATTTCGCGGCTGGCCAGCGTCATCGCCGCAACCCGCGCCGCGCGCGCCTCGCCCAGCCGCGCGAAATCAAGGATCACCGTCATCGGCGCGTCGGCGTCCCACAGCGCCAGCCATGTTTGTGCCAGCGGCTCCGTTGCGGCCGCACTGCGCATCCAGTTCTGCCCGGACAGCCCGCCCGGTGCGCGCAGCAGTGCGATTCGCGCCGCACGCGGTTGCCCCATCAGCCAATCCCCCTGAAGGGCGGGTGTCGTGTCAATCAGTCCCAGCAAAATTTGCGCCGCCGCGTTCTGGTCCTGCGCCAGCGCGGCAAGGCCCGGCAGGGCTGCGGCCTCGTCGTCGGCCAACCACAGATCAACCGCCGCTTCAAACACCGGATCGGATTGCCCGGCGATGACATCTGCCAATGCCGGCGACACCCCAAGAACAGTGCCACCGATAAGGCCGGCACAGACACAGGTGATAACGAACCGAAGATGGGCCATCTATCCCTCGCGCGGTTGCGGTCGGATTGCGATTTCCTTCAATAACCCACCAACCCCCATGCCCGCAACATCATCGTCCATGACCTCCAGCCCGCAGGCATACCGCTCCAGCACCCAATCCGCCCCGTTCAGCGCAGGTGATCGCGCACAGCCCGGCAGCCCGATCACCGGACGCGTGCCAAGGCGGCCATGGAACAACAGGTTCCCCGGATCAACCGGCATGCCGAACCGCGCGACCTGCCCCCCCGCCGCGCGCACCGCCTCCGGCCCCGTATCATGCAGATCCGACGTCGCCGAACCCGTCAGGATCAGCACCATCTCGCCCGGCAATGCGCGCAGCGCATCGGCCATCACCGCCACATCATGCGCGACCGTCGCCACCCCCGCCAGCGTCATCCCCAACGCCCGCAGCCGTGCCTCAACCGCACGACGGCCCTTGGCTGTCAGCTTGTCTTCCTGCCCCGGCACCTCGGTCATCAGCAGACCTGCACTGGCCCGCACCACCGGAAGAACCCGGATCGCCGCCCGCGCCACCGTTTCGGCCGCGATCAGCGCCGCCTCGGGCACCGCATAGGCAATGATCTTGACTGTCCCCACCAGCGTGCCCGCCCTGACCCGCGCAAATGGCGGCAGCGTCGCCAGCGTGATTGCCGGGTGAAGGCGGTTCAGCGCGTGAATGGCCCCTGCATCCATCGCCACAATCCCCGGCCCCACAGCCTTCAGGTTCACCCGCCCCGTAAAAGCCTGCGTCACCGTCAGCCCCTGATCCCCCGGCACCAACGCCTGCGCCAGCCGCGTTGCCGCCATATCTTCGGGCACGTCATCGGGCGCAAGCTGCGCCACCACCACATCCTGCCAGCCTTCCGCCGCCATGCGCGCCAGATCACCCTGCGTCAGCACCCGCCCCTTGCGCAGTGGCCCGCCGCGCAGATGCGCCGAATGCGCCAGCACCGCGCCCAGCGCCGCCTGCAGCGGAACCGCGCCGAACTTCATGCCCCCCTCAGCACAGCCGTGATCTGCGCCATGATGCTGACCGCGATTTCCGCGGGGCTTTTCGCCCCGATGTTCATCCCCACCGGCGCATGGATGCGCGCAATATCCGCCCCCGAAAACCCCGCTGCCACCAGCCGCTCCACCCGTTTGGCATGTGTGCGCAGCGATCCCAGACAACCCAGATAAAACGCCTCCGACCCCAAGGCATACCGGATCGCCGGATCATCCAGTTTCGGATCATGCGTCAAGGTCACGACCGCCGTGCGTGCATCCGGTGCCAGTGCCGCCAGCGCCGCATCCGGCCAGTCATGCAGGATCGTCTCACCGGGAAAGCGTTCCGCCGCCCCGAATGCCTCACGCGGGTCCACCAGCACGGGTGCGTACCCACAGGCCCGCGCCATTGTCATCAGGGGCTGCGCAATATGCACCGCACCCACCACGATCAACCGCAGCGCCGGGTTATGCACCGCAATGAAACGCCCGTCCGCCTCCATCCCCGACCTGTCAGACCGCAGCCGTGCCGCCACCGCCGCGTCCTCTGCCCCCACCAGCCCCCGCTGCCAGCCCTCCATCTGCGTGACCATCGCCACCGCCCGGCCTTCCGCCCGCGCCGCAACCAGTGCGCCCAACAAATCCGGCGTCAACGCGTCCGCCCGCACCGGGTCCACCATCACCCGGATCGTCCCGCCACAGGCCAACCCCACCGCGAACGCCTCATCGTCACTGACCCCGAACGTCAACACCCGTGGCACCCCGTCCGCTATCGCGTCCATTGCCTCCACGACCACCGCGCCCTCGACACAGCCCCCTGAAACCGACCCCATGATGTCGCCCGCGTCAGATATCACCAGCTGACTGCCCGCCTGTCGCGGGGCCGATCCCCATGTCTCGACCACTGTCGCCAGCGCCACGCCACGGCCCTCGCCCAGCCAAGCCATCGCAATTTCCGGTATCTGATCCGCTTGCATGAAAAAACCCCCGCCCCACGTTGAATATGGGGCGGGGGCTGATGTCTTGCCAGCGAAAGTTTACGGCAGGGCTGCCGTCTGCATCAACGGCGTGATCACCTTCACCGCAACCCGGCGGTTTGCCCGTTCATCCCCCGACGTCGGGATCAGCAGTTCGGCCTCGCCATACCCCTGCACCACCAGATTTTCCGGCGGCACATCAAAGTATTCCGTCAGCGCCAGCGCCACCGATTCCGCACGCCGGTCTGACAGCGTCAGGTTCGACGATGCCGACCCCACCGCATCCGTATGCCCTTCGATCAGAAAGATCTCGTTCGGGTTCAACGTGATCAACTGGTTCAGCAATTCACCCAGATCCGCCAGTTCTTCGGCCTCCGTCGCCGTAATCGCCGCCGACCCGCTGTCAAACGTCACGCTGTCCACGTCGATTGACGCAGCCAAGGCCCGCACTTCCGCAATCTCGCGAATTTGCCGCAGACTAAAGCTACGCCCCAGTTCCGTCGCCTGTTGCCGCGCCAGCGCCGTTTTCAACTCGTAATCGCCATCGCTGGTCGAAATCGTCACCCGCTGACGCGACGGGCGCGGCAGGGTGCTGACGTCGATCCGCGTTTCCGGGGCCAGATCGTCGATCAGAACGATCTCGCGGCCCTGCCGGTCATAGGTTGCCCGGCGCAGCACACGGCCCGTCGCATCGCGGATCGTCACCACTTGCGTGCCATCGTCCCGGTCCACAATCGTCCGTGTCGATCCGTCGCCATAGGTTTCCGTGCGCACACTTGCCCCCGGCTGACGCAACAACGTGTCATCGTCCTTATAGACGTAATACTGCCCGTTGGGGTTGCGCACGACCACGCGGTCGCCACTGTTATCAACCACCTCGTTGCCGTTCGACAAGATCGCGCCCACGACAATCGCGCCCAGCACCACCAACCCGACCTTTTCCAGATCGGACAGCCCGCTGCGACGCCCGCCCGGTGCCACGGCCGCAGGGGCCGCCGCAAACTCTTCGGCGCTTGACCGACGCGTTTCTTCGGTGATCACCTGTTCCAGAACTTGCGGGATCGGTGCATCAGCCGCCGGTGCCGCATCCGGTGCCAGCGCGATCAGCGCCGCCGCGGCCACTGGTGCCGCAACAACCGCCGCGCCCTCGACTTCGGCCTCGGACGCCGTTGGTTCCGACAGCAGCACGTCCAGCGCGCTCACAGCCTCGGGTTCCAGTTCCGGCAATACCGCCGGGTCCACCAACGTGGCAGGGTCCACCAGCGTTTCCGGCACGGCCTCCACCACCGCGCCTTCGGCAGCGGCGGCTTCGGCTGCAGCGGCCGCTTCCGCAGCCGCCGTTTCCGCAGCAGCAGCAGCCTCCGCGTCTAGCGCCGCCTGCGCATCGATCGCTGCCTGTGCCGCGGCCGCAGCCTCGGCTTCCGCCACGGCCTGTGCCTCGGCATCCGCTGATGCCGCTGCCGCCTGTGCTGCCGCAGCATCTGCCGCAGCCTGCGCTTCGGCAGCAGCCGTTGCGGCAGCCTCGTTGGACGCATCCGCAGCCGCCGCTGCCGCCGCCTCATCCGCCAGACGCTGAGCTTCGGCCGATGCATCAGCCGCCGCCTGCGCCGCAGCCGCTGCTTCTGCAGCCGCCACAGCGGCCGCCGCTTCCTCTGCCGCCGCCGCATCAGCCTCAGCCTGCGCTTGCGCCGCCGCGACCGCATCTGCTTCCGCCTGTGCCGCTGCATCAGCCTCGGCCTGTGCCTGTGTCGCCGCCGCCGCATCAGCTTCCGCCTGCGCTTGGGCCGCTGTCGCCGAATCTGCTTCTGCCTGCGCTTGCGCCGCTGCATCAGCCTCGGCCTGCGCTTGTGCTGCTGCCGCTGCATCAGCCTCGGCCTGCGCTTGTGCCGCCGCCGCCGCATCAGCCTCGACCTGCGCTTGCGCTGCCGCCGCCGCGTCTGCTTCAGCCTGCGCTTGTGCTGCCGCCGCTGCATCAGCCTCGGCCTGCGCTTGTGCCGCCGCCGCCGCATCCGCCTCGGCCTGCGCTTGTGCCGCCGCCGCCGCATCAGCTTGTGCCGCTGCCGCTGCCGCGGCTTCTGCTTCCGCCTGTTGCGCCGCCGCTGCTGCAGCAGCCTCGGCTGCAGCGGCGGCGTTCATCGCATCCTGAATGGCCTGCGCCTGCCCCACGAAATCATTCGGATCACAGCCCGCATCTCCCGATGGCGCGCACAGCACCGATCCGTCTGGCCCGATCACCGATCCGTCACCCGCAAGGGTCTGCGCGAAGGCGGGCACCGTTTGGATGGGCCACAGGGCCATCGACAGGGCAGTTGTTGTGCAAAGCAGGCGCTTCATGATGTCATCCTTACAGTTGGACCGGGACAGTCCCCAGTACAAAACCCGATTACGAAACCCGCGCTGTGCGGTTTCGGTTCCCCCGGTCAGATCAGACACTAGCCTGATATGCGATATCAAGGGGGGTTTTCCTGCATGCTATGCGATATCCGGCAAGGTTTTGCTGCATCACAGGCAAGGGCACGACCGCAGACTATATCCAAAAGTCGATCACACAATGTTTCAAAAGTCTTAACAGGATTCCGTTTCTTGCATTTCACCTGTTGAAAATAAAGGATAATTCCAAAAATTGACAGCCGTCAATTTTTCTCGCCACCCCCCGAAATCGCCCGCATAAGCCGCACCTTTTCACCCGCGTCATCCGCCCGCCCGATGGTCGCAGCCAAATCCTCCAGCGATGCAATCGAATGGCTGGCGCGAAAGCTGTCCACATGCGGCAGCATTGCGCGTATGCCCATAGCCTTGGGTGCAAATCCCTCCCATCGCAACAGCGGGTTCAACCAGATCAGCCGTCGGGCGGACAGATGCAGCCGCTCCATTTCCAGCGCAAGATCGCCTGCATCGTCACGGTCCAACCCGTCAGTGATCAGCAACACCACCGCCCCCTGCCCCAGCACGCGGCGGCCCCAGTCGCGGTTGAAATCATGCAGGCAGGCCCCGATCCGCGTGCCCCCTGCCCAATCCTGCGCCTCGGCCCCCGCGCGTGCGAGGGCCGCATCGACATCGCGGTTGCGCAGATGCCGGGTAATGTTCGTCAGCCGCGTGCCAAAGGTAAAGCCATGCACCCGCGCCCAGCCCTGCCCTTTGCGGTTCGCGACCGCATGCAGAAAATGCAGCACCATCCGGCTGTACTGCGACATCGAGCCTGAGATATCGCAGATTACCACCAGATTGGGCCAGCGGATCGCAGGGGCCTTGCGCACCAGCCGCGTGATCTCGCCGCCCTGCCGCAGACTGGCCCGCAGGGTGCGGCGCAGGTCGATCTGCGCCCCAGTGTGCGCCGATACGCTGCGCCGCGACTTCAGGGGTTTGACGGGCAGCGACAGCCGCGCCAGCATCCGCTTGGACTGCGCCACCTCGTCCGTCGTCATCTGTTCGAAATCCAGGGATTTCAGCCGTTCCTCCTGCGACATCGTCGTTGTCGCATCGATCTCGATCTGATCCGCTTGACCTTCCGGCTCGGTGGGGCGCGGCAATCGATCCTCTGCTCCATCCAGCAAGGCCTCTGCCGCGCGCCGTTCGGCGGCATCGGCGCGCCGGTCCTCCTGCACGCCGCGCACCGCCGGGATCAGCAAGGACATCATGTGTTCAAGATATTGCGGATCGCGCCAGAACAGCCGGAACACCTGCCCGAACACGCTGCGCTGTTCAGGGCGGCTGACGAAACAGGCGTGCAGCGTCCAGAAGAAATCCTCGCGCGCCGAAAACCCCGCTGCCTCGACCGCGCGGATCGCATCCACCACCCGCCCCGTCCCGATCGGGATGCCCGCCTTACGCAGCGCGCGGGCGAAATGCGTGATATTATGGGCCAGCTTGCCATCTTCGGGCAGCAGCAAGGGCGCGTAGTCAGCCATGGCCATGCGCCCTCAATGCCGCGGCCACATTCAGATCATGCACCTCGGCATAGGCATCGAACCAATGGATGTGACCAGCATCAAGGTCTGGCCCGATGATGTCGCGCAACGG
>JANNKX010000055.1:0-1674 GCA_031396505.1 Rhodobacterales bacterium | reverse complement strand
TGCCATCCTTGATAACCCGGTGATTGCGGGCATCGGCTTTGTCGGATCGACCCCGATTGCCGAATAAATCTACAGCCGGGGATGCGCCAACGGCAAACGCGTGCAGTGCTTTGGCGGGGCCAAGAACCATATGATCATCATGCCCGACGCCGATCTGGATCAGGCCGCTGATGCGCTGATCGGGGCAGGCCGCTGATGCGCTGATCGGGGCAGGCTACGGGGCTGCGGGCGAACGCTGCATGGCGATTTCAGTGGCGGTGCCCGTCGGCGATGCCACGGCAGACGCACTGATCGAACGGCTGATCCCGCGGATCGAAAAACTGAAAGTCGCGCCCTATACGGCTGGCAACGATGTGGATTACGGCCCGGTCGTGACCGCCGCCGCCAAGGCGAACATCCTGAAACTGGTCGAATCGGGCGTGGCGCAGGGCGCGAAACTGGTCGTCGACGGGCGCGGGTTCAACCTGCAAGGCTATGAAAACGGCTTTTTCGTCGGCCCGCATCTCTTTGACCACGTCACCACGGACATGGATATCTACCGCAAAGAGATTTTCGGGCCGGTCCTGTCATGCGTGCGCGCGAAAACCTATGAAGAGGCGCTTGGTTACGCGATGGACCACGAATATGGCAACGGCACCGCGATCTATACCCGCGATGGCGACACGGCGCGCGATTTTGCCAACCGCATCAATGTCGGCATGATTGGCATCAACGTGCCGATCCCCGTGCCCTTGGCCTATCATACCTTCGGCGGCTGGAAGAAATCGGCCTTTGGCGATCTGAACCAGCACGGACCCGACAGTTTCCGTTTCTATACCCGCACCAAAACCATCACGTCGCGCTGGCCATCGGGGATGAAGGAAGGGGCCAGCCTGAACTTCAAGCCGATGGATTGATCCGGCAACAGGGCGTGGTGCCGCGTGCCACGCCTTTTTGACTTGCGTTTGGCTGGCCGTCCGTGCCCCCTGTCGGCATGACATGGACCGCCCCTTTCGCCTTGCAGACGCCCGCCCTGCAAGCCCGCCTTGCCACCCTGCCCGTGCAACATGTGCCCGCCGGGGCCATGCTGTTTCACGCAGGCGGCCCTGCGCGGGATTTCGTGATCGTGCTTTCTGGCCGCATCGATGTGTACCTGACCGGCGCATCAGGACGCGAGATTTTGCTTTATTCGGTTGAACCGGGGCAAAGCTGTGTGCAATCCACCCTCGGCCTGATGGGGGATGAACCATTTACGGGCGAGGCCGTTGCCGCCACCGATATCGACCTGGTCACCATCCCGAAACCGATGTTCCTGACAATGATGGATGCCGATGCAGGCTTTCGCGGCTTTGTCATGCAGGCCTTTGCGCAGCGCATGTCCGATATCACCCGCCTTCTGGAACGCGTGGCCTTTGGCCGCATTGAGTGCCGCCTTGCAGCCGCCCTGATTGATCTGGCCGATGATGGTATCGTCCATGCCACCCACGCCGATCTTGCCGCCCGCATCGGCAGCGCGCGTGAGGTCATCTCGCGCAGGCTGGAGGCCATGGCGCGCGCAGGGCTGGTCAGCACCGACCGCAGTGCCGTGCATTTGCGCGATCCCGATGCCCTGAAACGCCTTGCCGCCGCGATTGATGTCGTGTGACGAGGTCACAGAACAACGTGCTGTTTCTGGTGTAGAATATTCTGGTCTCG
>JANNKX010000383.1:0-2133 GCA_031396505.1 Rhodobacterales bacterium | reverse complement strand
CATTTCGCCAACTCATCCACCCAAGCCGCATCAAACTGCGGCCCGCGCAAGCTGTCCGGGTTATGCGCCGACATCACCTGCGCGATCGCCCCGTTCGCCCACGTCAGCTCCTTGCGCCCCGCATGCCACACAGGCTTCCGGTCGGGTGGTGAACACGCCATGATCCCGCTTTCGCCAAAGATCATCACGCTGATCACCTGCTCCACCGTTTCCCCCATCAGCGCCACCCGCCGCGACCGGCCGGGGTCGGTGGGGGTGGGGCCTTCCACTTCGCCCCGCACCCATTCCGCCCCGGCCCGTGTCTTGCCGGCACCCCGCCCCCCCATGATGACCCAGGTCTTCCAGGCCCCCTCGGGTGGCAACTGATGCGGCAATGCCCAAAACTCGAACAACCACGGCAGGGCCAGCAATGCATTCTCCCCCAGCCCTCCCAGAAACGCATCCACCTGTTCAGGCGTCGCGGAGGCAAGCCAGCCTGCGCCCGATTTCAACGCGCGCGGCGTCCAGATCGAGGCTTCGCTCTCCGACAGTCCCGCAAACCCGCGACCGTAACTTGTCTGCACGGTTTCTTTCATCGTTGACCCAATCATATGTGCTTTTCAGCTCTTTCACGGCACAGGCGGCCTCTTTGGCCCCCTGCACCGGATCGCGCCGCAGCTTTTGCAATGCCAGAACCAGCTCTGCGGCCGTGTTCCGGTACATCTCTTCCAATTCCGGCAGCATCGCGGCTACCGGAATGCTCTCCTCATCGGAGACATTCATATCCATGTCTGCTCAACCCGCTCTCATGCCGCTGCTTCCCCACCGCACGAGCGAAACGAAAAAGCGGCCCGAAGGATCAACCCCGAACCGCTCGCCCATTTCTTCCAGCATGCCACAAGGTATACGTTGGATCGGGCGCTGAGTCAATCAACAAATTCAACGATCCCAATGGCTTAGCGTGCGCGCCATTAACCGTTCGTTAACCCTGCCCGTAGGCCAAGGTGAATCCCTCGGCTTCCTTCTGACTATCCATCAACGCCTTCGCGCACCCGCGTGGTTTCACCCACCCTCACAGCCTGCGCAGGCAAACTCGTCACAATACTGAACGCGATGGAAAAAAGCGGGAAGAGTTAAGTCAAACAGCAAAGGTGAAAGACAGTTGCGACGCATCACCCTGTAGGATGGGTTTCACCCACGCTACCCCCGATTGTGTGTTGTCACATGGTCTGAACTATCAGTGTCACTTGGTTTGAATACGGAAGAGAGCGGCTGAGGACGGAAGTGCAAGGATGGGATTACGCGATATTGGCTGATAATAGCCGATTGGGATCAGCCTGCATGTTTGCCGCGACGGTGCCACCAGCGGTGGATTGAGGACATTCCGACGCGGCGGTCGGGCGGGAAGTGGGCTGCGACGGCGGCGGTCACGGCGCTGAAGGTCTGCGTGATGATACGCGCGCGGATGAAGGATTGCAGTTCGGGGTCGGCTTCGATCTTGCTGCGATGCGACAGGCGCGTGATTCCGTTTGAAGGCGCGTTGAACACCCCGTTAAACGGCCCTTGAACACCCTGTTGAAGGGCCGTTTGAAGTGCATCGGCGGTGTCAGCCAAGGCGCGGGCGTCGGCCTGCAACCGGGTCACGATAGCCAGCGCGGCGGGATGGTCAGTCATGGCGGGATTGCCCTTTTCTGCCCGGCAAGGCATACAAGCGAGGGATGATGACGATGGCAATTCGGGGTCCATTACACCGTCGAGGCGCAAGCCTAAACGCTAGTGCATGAGGGGACGCCCGGCCCTCCATCATCCCGCCCCTTTCAGCCAGCCGCGCACGGTCACATCCGCGACACGTAGGCGGCGGGCGATTTCGGCGGTGGAATGGCCCTGCCACGCCATAACGGCTGCCAACCATTTCGATGCCAAGGGCACGCGCGGTTGCAAGCGGTGCCCCTCGCGATAGAGCGCCATCACCTTGTCCGGGCCGATCAGCTTTTCAAGCTGTCCGCGCCCTTGGGGGTTTTCGGGAATGTAGAGTTCGGCCCCGCCGAACGTCAGCAGGAAGTCCACCGTGAGGTCCGGCCCAAGAACCTCGACATAGACCGCGACCTGCGCGGGCGGTTTCGGGAAGGGGCGGGCCAGTTCATTCATGGCGGG
>JANNKX010000370.1:0-10005 GCA_031396505.1 Rhodobacterales bacterium | reverse complement strand
GGTTTTGCACCGCAAACGCGTGTCGCGCGCAATCGGGTTCCCCCGTTGGCCCATGACACGCGGGCATGCACCGGTGGTTCTTGTCTTGGATCACCTTCAGATTGAAGGTGATCGGCTCCAACAAACGCACCGCAGTCGGCGCGGCATGTCGTCAAACCATGCGCCTTGCAATCGGTCGTCCGCGGCTGTGTCCGGTTCGACTGCGCTGTCATGGCGATGGTCATCACATCGGCAAATGGGTGTTCAGCCGGTGGTCAATGCAAATGCCCCTGCACGGTGACCGTCAGTTCATTCAGCGAAAACGGTTTCGCCAGAAATACCGAATTCGGAATGCGCGACTGTTCTTCCGACAGCACATCCTCGGCATAGCCCGACACGAACACCACCCTGACGCCGGGCCGCGTCAGCAGTGCTTCTTTCACCCAGCTTGGCCCGTCCATCCCCGGCATCACCACATCGGTCACAAACACGTCCACCTCGACCTTCGGGTCGGCCAGCACCCGCAGCGCATCCTCGGCGCATTCTGCCTCGATCACGGTATAGCCGCGCAGTTGCAGCGCACGTGACGCGAACGCCCGCACCGGCGCCTCGTCTTCCACCAAAAGGACCGTGCCCGTGCCCGCGCGCGGCATCTGGCGCGCAGCGGCGATAAATTCCACGCGTGGCGCATCCACCGTTTCATTGATCGGAAAATACAGGGAAAACACCGCGCCCTCGCCCAGCGTGCTGTCGACAAAAATGAAACCGCCCGATTGTTTGACGATCCCGTACACCGTCGATAATCCCAGACCGGTGCCCTCGCCCAGCCGTTTGGTGGTAAAGAACGGCTCGAAGATCTTTTCCAGCTTATCCTCAGCGATCCCTACGCCGCTGTCCTGCACCCGGATCACCGCGTAATCCCCTGCAGGCACGCGCGCCCGGTTGCGATGCAGATCCTCATGCAGGGTCAAGGCCTCGGTTTCCACCCGGATCGTACCACCATGCGGCATCGCATCTCGCGCATTCACCACCAGGTTCATGATCACCTGTTCAAACTGCCGTTTATCCGCCCGGATTGCCCCCAGATCCGGCGCATGCGCCAGCCGCAAGCGCACTTTCTCCCCCACCAGCCTGTTCAGAAGATGCGTCAGATCCGACAACGCATCCTGCAGATTGATCCGTTCCGGTTTCAGCGTCTGTTTGCGCGAAAACGCGAGCAGCTGGCTGACCAAAGCCGCCGCACGGTTGGCGTTCTGGCTGATCTGCACCAGATCGCCATAGTCGGTGTCCTCGCGCCCATGGCGCAACAACAACAGGTCGCAATGCCCCGAAATTGCCGTCAACAGGTTGTTGAAATCATGCGCAACACCGCCCGCAAGTTGGCCGATTGCCTGCATTTTCTGGCTTTGCACAAATTGCGCCTCAAGTGTTTTCAGCTTGGTTGCATCCTGCAAAACCGCCAGAACACCCGGGCGCCCGAATTCCACAATCCGGCACAGCGTCATCTGCAGGAATGCCTCCGTTGATGCCCCATGCGCGCGCAGCACCTCGGACCCGCCGGGCAGCCGTTCCGCCACGATATCGGCCAGCCATTCCGAAACCGGACGGCCCAGCCCTTCAAACATTTCATGTGCCATCACCCCCGATGTCGCCTCGATCGGCACCAGATTGCGCGCGGCCCGGTTTGCCGCGATCAACGCGCCATCGGGCGCAAACTTCATCAACGCCACCGGCAGTTCTTCAAAATCTGTCATCTCGGCCCGGTCATCCTTGCGCGTGGATACCGGCAGCAGATAGATCTCGCGCCGCTCGCTTGGCCCTTCGACCTCGGCAAGGATCGCGCGCATCGGGCCGCTGGCCGCGTTGATCATCACCTCTTCGCCGCTGTGCAGCCGGTCCGTCGAAAACACATCCTCCAGCCGCTTTGGCCGCCCCGCCACAATCCGCCGCGCTGCATCGTTGCAAAACAGCACGACCCCGGCCTTGTTTGCCACCAGCATCGGCAAGCTCAGCGTGTCGCCGCCCCGCGCCGTGGCCACGCGTTCCTGAAATTCTTCCAGCCGCCACAGGAACTGCGCCGCCGCCACCTTGTGCACCGACAGCCGCAAATGCCCACGCCGCGTGACAAGATCTTCCCGCGCGCGGCCCTGATGCCCGGCGCGGTTCTGCAACCGGTACAGCACCGCCTCGGGCGAGGCGAAATGCGTCTTCAACACGGAAACCAGGGTCGCCGCATCCCGGTCACCAAAACGCTCAACCGCGGTTTCATTCTGATAGACGATCTGGCCGATGTCATCGGTGGCAAAACAGGGTGATGCATCAAGCCCAACCAGATCGAACAACGCCTTTTCCGTCCGCTGTGCAGGGCGTTTTGCAAGCCGCGCAAACCCTTTGACAACGACCAGCAGCGCGATCAGCGTGCCTGCAGCCACCCCGGCGGCGATCCGCATGACCGGTTCGGTCAAAAAGAACGCGAGCATCGCAAGGATCACGGCCATTCCGCCCAGCACATAGACGCGCGACGACAACCGCTCGGCCGTCACGAACACTTCGGTCACTGCGAATGCAGATCTGTTCACGTCATACCCCCTCAGGCGGGTTCCACCTTTGCCCATCAGGGGGATCAAAGATTAAGCGGGGCTTAAAGGGTCACCAAAAACACCTAAAGGTTGTATCCATCAGGTTTGTTTTCGCGTCAACATTGAAAGAAAGAACCCGTCGCCCCCCGAAAGCGGCGTCCAGACCCGGCTTTCGATCTGTTGCCATTCTGGCCTACGTTGCAGAAATCCTGTGATCACCCCGTGATTCTCGGCCTGCAACAGCGAACAGGTCGCGTAGGCCAGCGTCCCCTGTGCCGCCACGCATTCTGCCGCTGCGTCCAGAACCTGTGCCTGCAACGCCACCAACGCCGCCAGCCGCGCCGCCGTCAGCGCCCATTTCCCCTGCGGATCGCGCCGCCAGCTGCCCGACCCCGAACAAGGCGCATCCGCCAGCACCAGATCATAGCGCCCCTGCGGTCGCGCCACCGCCTGCACCACAGCCCCGGCGCGCGCCGCCCGTGCCGGCAGATCGCGCATCCGGCGCGGATCGGCGTCATGCGCATCAACCGCGCCCCTCACCCCCGCCGCCAGCGCCAGCGTCTTGCCCCCGCCCCCCGCGCAATAATCCAGAACCCGCATCCCCGCGCGCAACGGCAAAGCCGCCACCACCGCCTGCGACGACAGGTCCTGCAATTCCACCAGCCCGTCCAGATAGGCGCGCGACACCTGTATTTTTCGTGCATTCCCCGTGACTTCAATCGCGGTCTTCACGTCTGGCCTTAACTGCGCAATGATCCCGTCACGCACCAGCGCCGCAAGCGCGTCCTGCACGCCCGTTCGCAAACTGTTCACCCGCAAGAACACCGGTGCACGCTGCTGCATCGCCCGGCACACCGCAGACGCATCCGCCCCCAGACTGTCTTGCAGCAACGGGTACAGCCAATCCGCGCAATCCAGCGCCGCAGCCCCCGTTGGCACCACGCCTGCGTCCGCCTGCGTCACCACATCCGGCGCATGGCCCTGCCCTGAAAACAGTCCCTCATCGCCGCCCGCCGCCCGCACCCCCCCAAGGATCAGGCCCCGCCCCGTCATGCCGCCGCCAAGGGCCGCAAAACTGCGTTTGCAGCGCAGCGCGTCAAACACCAGATCACGCACCGCCGCCCGGTCCCCCGACCCCGCATAGCGGTTCGCCCGGCCCCAGTTCGTCAGCGCCACCTCGGCCGCCGCACCGCCCAGAATCCGGTCCAGCACATCAATCCCTGCCGCCAGCCGCGCCCCCGGCGTCATCGGTAAGGTCCGCGCGACAAGCCCATGATAACGCTAACCAACCCGGTAATTCGGGCTTTCCCGCGTGATCTGCACATCATGCACATGGCTTTCCTTCAGCCCCGCCCCCGTGATCCGCACGAACGTGCAATTGGCCCGCATCGCCGCAATCGTGCCGTTGCCCGTATATCCCATCGCCGCGCGCAATCCGCCAACCATCTGATGCAGCACCGCACTGACCGACCCTTTGTAAGGCACCTGCCCCTCAATGCCCTCCGGCACCAGCTTGTCACTCGCCGCGTCCTTCTGGAAATAGCGGTCCGCAGACCCCCGCGCCATCGCCCCCAGACTGCCCATCCCCCGGTAGGATTTGAACGACCGCCCGTTATACAAAATCATCTCGCCCGGTGCCTCATCCGTGCCCGCAATCGCACTGCCCACCATCGCGCAGGACGCCCCCGCCGCAATCGCCTTGGCAAAATCGCCCGAATACTTGATCCCGCCATCCGCAATCACCGGAATGTCGCCCGCAGCCCCTGCCGCATCCATGATCGCCGTCAGTTGCGGCACACCCACCCCCGCCACGATCCGCGTGGTACAAATCGACCCCGGCCCGATCCCCACCTTGATCGCGTCCGCGCCCGCATCAATCAACGCCCGCGTCGCACTTGCCGTCGCCACATTGCCCGCCACCACCTGCACCGTGTTCGACAGCCGCTTGATCCGCTCCACGGCGCGCGCCACCCCTTCGGAATGCCCGTGTGCCGTGTCAATCACCACCATATCCACGCCCGCATCAATCAATGCCGCACTGCGTTCAAACCCCGCATCCCCCACGGTACTTGCCGCCGCCACCCGCAGCCGCCCCATCGCATCCTTGCAGGCATGCGGGTTCAGCACGCTCTTTTCGCTGTCTTTCAACGTCAAAAGCCCCGTCAGCTTGCCCGCCCCATCCGTCACCAGCAGCTTTTCAATCCGCCGCGCCTTCATCAGCGAAATCGCCGCGTCCCGGTCCACCGGTTCGTGCAGCAGTGCCAGGTTCTCGCTCGTCATCATCACCCGCACCGGCGTGCGGTCATCGGATGCAAAGCGCATGTCGCGGTTGGTCACGATCCCCATCACCCGCCCCATGGCGTCCACCACCGGAAAGCCCGTCACCGCATAGCGCTCCATCAGCACCTTGGCATCCGCCAGCGTCTGATCCGGTGTCAACGTGATCGGCGCATAGACGATCCCGGACTCGAACCGTTTGACGCGGCGCACTTCATTGGCCTGCGCCTCGGTGTCCAGATTGCGGTGAATGACCCCGATCCCCCCCGCCTGCGCCATCGCAATCGCCATGCGCCCTTCCGTCACCGTGTCCATCGCCGATGATAGCAAGGGAATGTTCATCCGGATCGCTTTTGTGACGAAAGTCGCGGTATCCGCATCACTGGGCAGCACCGCACTTGCCGCGGGCACCAGCAGAACATCATCAAAGGTAAATGCCTCACGAATCTCCATCGGGGTCTCCTGCGGATGGGTCTGTGTTGCCGCGTCCCCTTTCCATGGGTGGCTTGCGTTGACAAGTGGCAATTGCCCCTTGCGGCCGCAAACCCCCTGCATATTGTGCCGAAGGGGCAGTCCGGGGGCATTTGTGCGCGTCGCCATCGTCGAAAATACGGACATCACCCATCACGGGCAGGTCGGCATCGCCCTGCACCAAGCCGCCGCTGTGATTGGCCTGTTCCGGCCTTGGGCCGATGGCCGCCTGCCCGCCGCCGCCGATTTTGATGCGCTCGTCGTGTTTGGCGGCGAACAGAACGCCCGCGCCGATGCGACGCACCCCTACCTGCCTGCGCTTGCCCGCCTGATGGCCGCCTTCACCGCCGCCGACAAACCCGTCTTGGGCATCTGCCTTGGCGCACAACTGCTTGCCCGCGCTTACGGTGCCGATAACCACATCGGCACAGCACCTGAATTCGGCTGGTGCGATGTCGCCTTGACGGATGCTGGCCACGACGATCCGGTGCTGGCCGGGGTCGACGCGCGCTTTGCGATCTTTCAATGGCACAGTGATACCTTCACCCTGCCCCACGGTGCCACGCATCTCGCAACGGCACCGGGCGCTGCCAACCAGTGCTTTCGCATCGCCCGCGCCACCTATGGCATGCAATTCCATTTCGAGGCATCACGCGCCGTCGTGGCCGACTGGACCCGCCGCTTTCCCGCCCTGATGGATGCCATGCAACCCGGCTGGATCACAACCCATCCCACCCGTGCCGCCCTACAGGGCGCGCTGGCCGATGCCACGGGCCTGCGCATTGCGCAAAACTGGGTGGCCCTCATCTGACCGGTCCGGAAGTGTGATCAAAACCTTAATTCGACCCGTGTTTCTGGCGTCTGATCGTTGTTTTCGAATGATAATCTTGAAAATTGACAGCCGTCAATTTCACCGGAAAACCCGTCGCGCCAGCATCACCCGCGCCAGCGCCGTCACCAGACACAGCACCCCGAACACCCAGGCCATCGGCGCAAACGCCCATGGCCACAGGCACAGCGCCACAAAGAACAGGATCGTTTCCGTCCCCTCCAACAACCCTGCGGTAAAATACAACGACTTCTCGCCCCGCGCCGCCGTCTGCATGCCACGCTTTTCCGCAAGGATCGCAAAGGCCAGAAACGTCGACCCGTTGGCATAAAACGTCATCAACAAGAACGCCCCCGCCATTCCATTCACAGGCGTATCGCGCAGCACGAACGCCAGCGGGATCGCGCCGTAAAACAGAAAATCGCAGCCGATATCCAGAAATCCGCCAAAGTCGGTCTTCGCACTCGCCCGCGCCACCGCCCCGTCCAGCCCGTCCGCCACCCGGCTTGCCAGCAACGGCAAAAGTGCTGCCCATGTCGACCACCCCAGCGCAATGATCACCGCCGCCACAAGACCAAGCGCCAGCCCCAAGATCGTGACCGCATCCGCGCCCACACCCCGCGCGACCAACCCCCGCCCGACACGGTTCAGCCCCGGATCAATGATTTTCCGCATCACACCGTCAAACATCTGCGTCCCCCACTCTCAGGCCTGCCTGACAGACGCTTGGCGCGTTTGACAACCACGCGCGGGCCACCCCACAAAAATGTGTGCGCCGTCATTGCGTTCTTGCCCGCCCTGTACCACCCTGAGGCCAGCTTGTTCTCGTGGGTGCCCTCATGCGTCTTTCCCCCCTTCTCCTTGCCCTGACGCTTGCCGGCTGCGTCACCCTGTCGCCCGCCGTCGAGGTTGTCACCGATACGGGCGACTGGCCCGCAACCGCCACTTGCGTTGCACCCGCAGCGGCAAGCGCGTTTGCCGCCGACATCCTTTCGCGCGTCAATGCCGAACGCACCGCTTCGGGGTTTGCCCCGGTGCGCGCCGATGCCCGCGTGACCCGCGCCGCACAAAAGCACGCCTGCGATGTCGCGGCCATGGGAAAGCTCAGCCATGCCGGATCAGACGGCTCCAGCCTCACCCGCCGTCTGGGCCGCGAAGGTGTTTTGGGCGTCGCGGCCATTGAAAACGCAGGGCTTGGCTATCCCACGCCCGCGGGCACCATGGCGGGCTGGCTCGCGTCGCCCGGTCACCGCACCAATCTGTTCAATCCCGGTATGCGCCGCCTTGGTGTCGGCATTGCCGATACCGCAAACGGCCAACGCGTCTGGATCCTCGTGATGGTCCAATAACTTACGTAACACGCAACAAACACAGGTGGTTCTTGTCCTGGATCACCTTCAGTCTGAACCGGATTGAAGGTGATCCGCTTTAACGCGCCAGCACCAGTTCCGCCCGCAGCCCCCCCAGCGGGCTGTCCGCCAGCCGCAACGCCCCGCCATGGCTGCGCGCCACATCCGCCGCTATTGTCAGGCCAGGGCCCACCCCACCCCCCCGGTTCGGATCGCGCGCCTTGTCCAGCCGCGCAAAGGGCTGCATCGCCTCGTCGCGCCGGTCCTTCGGCACACCCGGCCCGTCATCATCCACCGTCAACCGCAACGCCCGGTCTGTCAGCGTCAGGCTGACCTCGGCCTTCGTGCCGTGCCGCACCGCATTGCCCACCAGATTGTCCAATGCCCGCCGCACCGCCATGGGCCGGATCAGCACCTGCCCCTGCCCGTCGATCCGCCCGGCCTGCACGCGTTGCCCCGCCCGCTGCGCATCCGCGATCGCCCGCTTTACCAGCGCCACAGGGTCGCACAACTCCGGCTCTTCCACCGCATCGCCGCGCGCAAACGCTAGAAATTCGTCCACCAGACGTTCCATATCCGTCACGTCCCGCGTCAGCGCCGCCACCTCCGCCTCGTCATCCAGCATCGACAGGCCCAGCTTCAGCCGCGTCAGCGGCGTGCGCAAATCATGGCTCACCCCCGACAGCATCATCGTGCGCTGTTCGATCTGCCGTTCGATCCGGTTGCGCATATCGACAAACGCCATCCCCGCCGCCCGCACTTCCTGCGCCCCGCGTGGTTTGTAATCAACCGTCTGCCCCTTGCCAAACGCCTCCGACGCGGCGGCCAACCGTGTGATCGGGCGCAACTGGTTGCGCAAAAAGATATAGGCGATGAATGTCATCAGGATCGATGTCGCGATCATGATCACCAGCAACTGATGCGGATTGGATGCCGAAACCCGCCGCCGTTCGATCGACAGGTAAACCGGCCCTTCGCCTGTATCCAGCCAGATCCGCGCCTCGCGCCGATTGGTTGCCAGATCCACCGCCTGCACCCCCGGCAGCGCCGCCCGCAACGCATCCACCACAAACCGCCCCGATACATCGCGCCAGATATAGCTGTCCCCGGCAGGTGCAGGCTGCTTGGCCGGCATCTCGACCCCAATCATCAGATGGTCCGCCAACCGCTGCGCCGCCGCCGGATCACGCGCCACCTGCTCCAGTACCAGCGCAATCTCCGCCTGCACCCCCGCCACCATCTGCCGCGTCACATCTTCATAGTGGCGCTGGATAAACGCCGTCGACACCACAAGCTGGATTGCGATCACCGGCACAACCAGTATCAATGCGGCGCGGCCATATAACCCACGCGGCCACAGAAATTTCAGACGATTGCGCATGTCTGATCAGTATCGCCAGACGCGGGCCGTGAAAAGGGAAACCGCATGATCACCCAGCTTGCCCCCGATTTGCGCCGTATCACCGCGCCCAACCCCTCACCCCTGACGGGCACCGGCACCAACACCTATCTGCTGGGCACAGGCGATCTCGCCCTGATTGATCCCGGCCCTGACCTGCCCGCGCATCTGCAGGCCATCCTTCGTGCACTTGGCCCGCATGACCGGATCACGCATATCCTTGTCACCCACACCCACCTTGATCATTCCGCCCTTGCCCCTGCGCTGTCAAAGGCGACAGGTGCCCCCTCCCTCGGCTTTGGCCGCTTTGATGCCGGGCGCAGTCCGGTGATGCAGGCCCTTGCCCTGCGCGGGCTCGCAGATGGCGGCGAAGGCATCGACCGGCAGTTTCAGCCCGACATCACCCTGCCCGATGACGCCCAGATCGCCGGACAAAGCTGGTCATTGCGCGCCCTGCACACGCCCGGGCATGCCGCAGGCCATCTGTGCCTTGCCGCCGGACATCGCCTGTTCAGCGGTGACCACATGATGGGCTGGTCATCATCGCTGATTTCGCCGCCCGATGGCGATATGGCCGCCTATATGGCGTCGTTGGCGCGCCTGATGGATGCGCCATGGGTGACAGCGTACCCCGGACATGGCCCTGAAATCACCGATCCCACCGCGCGCCTCATCGCCCTTGCCCAGCACCGCCGCGCCCGCGTGGCAGCCTTGCGCGCCGCATTGCACCCCGACCCCATGACGCTGTCCGCGCTGACCGCCGCCGTCTACCACGACACGCCTGCCCATCTTCACCCCGCAGCACGTCGCAACGTGCTGGCCCATGTGATTGATCTGGTTGACAGAAACCACCTTGCCTGTGCTGACCTGTGCGCCCCTGACCCAATTGTCACCGCAACATGATCTTTCCCACCAAAGCCCCCTTTACGCCCCCGACAGGCCTTGTTATAGCACCCCACGCGTTCCGGCGTAGCTCAGCGGTAGAGCAGTTGACTGTTAATCAATTGGTCGTAGGTTCGATCCCTACCGCCGGAGCCAAAATTCTCGAATAACTACGAGACGTAAGCGGGCCATCCTTCTGGGCGGCCCTCGCGTTTTTGG
The DNA here is from genome assembly GCA_031396505.1 of Rhodobacterales bacterium. Classification (GTDB taxonomy): domain Bacteria; phylum Pseudomonadota; class Alphaproteobacteria; order Rhodobacterales; family Rhodobacteraceae; genus JAAFHS01. Next base: position 21 of record JANNKX010000370.1, on the reverse strand, counting down.
CCTGCTTTGCAACATCGATGC
>JANNKX010000318.1:0-17356 GCA_031396505.1 Rhodobacterales bacterium | reverse complement strand
ATGCCAAAGAGCAAACAGACGAAGAAAAAGCGCTGCAAGCGCGCCGTGACGCCGCCGGCAAAGCGCCCGATTATTACAGCGCGCAACTCGCGAATTATCAGGCGGCGCTGGCGCGGCTGGGCGGCTGAGCGTCACAAAAGCTGGTGCCACGGGAGAGGATTGAACTCTCGACCTCACCCTTACCAAGGGTGTGCTCTACCACTGAGCTACCACAGCCGCCTTTTTCCGAAACGTAACTCTGGGCGTTACCCCGAAGTCGGCAGGGTTCGGAAATCCCCCACCTTAACAACCACTTCCGTCTCCAGCGCCGCCCCTTACCAAGGGAGTGCTCTACCACTGAGCTACTGCAGCGCCGATGGGGGCGGGGGATAAACGGAAAGCCGGGGTCGCGCAAGGGGGGAAACATCACCGCTTCTGGACCCTGTGACCGTCCTGCGCTATGGGTGGCTGCATGACAGAAAAGCCCGCGAAACCCAGCGTTGCAAAGCCGGTCAAGACGGCGACATCGGTGCGCGAGGACCGCTTGAAAGCGGCGCTGAAGGCCAATATGGCACGGCGCAAGGCGCAAGTGAAAGCGCGGGCGACAAAACAGGCTGACAACGGCTGAGGGCGAGGGGCAGATGGATTCGATACTGGTCAGGGGAAATGGCGCGCTAAACGGGGTGATCCCGATTGCAGGGGCCAAGAACGCATGTCTGACATTGATGCCCGCCACGCTGTTGTCGGAGGAGCCGCTGACGCTGACCAATGCGCCGCGGCTGTCGGATATCCGGACGATGACGCAGCTTTTGCAATCGTTGGGGGCCGAGGTGGCCAGTTTGCAGGACGGTCTTGTGCTGGCGCTGTCGTCGCACAAGATTTCCAATCACACGGCTGACTATGACATCGTGCGCAAGATGCGGGCGTCGATCCTTGTGCTGGGGCCGATGCTGGCACGGGATGGGCATGCGGTTGTCTCGTTGCCCGGCGGTTGCGCGATTGGCGCGCGGCCCGTGGATCTGCATCTGCGGGCGCTGGAGGCGATGGGGGCAGAGTTGGACCTGCGCGATGGCTATATCCATGCAAAAGCGCCGGGCGGGCGGTTGCGCGGGGCGGTGTTTGCGTTTCCGTTCGTGTCGGTTGGGGCCACGGAAAATGCGCTGATGGCGGCGACTTTGGCAAAGGGCACGACGGTGCTGGAAAACGCGGCGCGTGAGCCGGAAATCGTCGATCTGGCGCGCTGCCTGCGCCGGATGGGTGCGCAGATCGACGGCGAAGGGACATCCACGATCACCATTCAGGGCGTGGACCGTCTGGGCGGGGCGACGCATCCGGTGGTCACGGACCGGATCGAACTGGGCACCTACATGCTGGCGCCTGCGATCTGTGGGGGTGAGGTGGAACTCTTGGGCGGGCGGATCGACCTTGTGGGGGCGTTCTGCGAACGGCTGGATGCAGCGGGGGTGAATGTCACGGAAACGACGCGCGGCCTGAAAGTGTCACGTCGCAACGGGCGGGTGCGCGCGGTGGATGTGGTGACCGAACCCTTCCCCGGCTTTCCCACCGATCTGCAGGCGCAGATGATGGCATTGCTGTGTACAGCGGATGGCGTTTCAGTGCTGGAGGAAAAGATATTCGAGAACCGTTTCATGCATGCGCCCGAACTGATCCGCATGGGGGCGAAGATCGATGTGCATGGCGGGCATGCGACGGTGACAGGCGTGGACCGCCTGAAAGGTGCGCGGGTGATGGCGACCGATCTGCGGGCAAGCGTCAGCCTGATCCTTGCGGCGATGGCGGCGGAGGGTGAAACCGTGGTCAGCCGGGTCTATCACCTTGATCGCGGCTATGAACGGGTCGAGGAAAAGCTGTCGGCCTGCGGGGCGCAGATCGAACGGATTTCCGGATGACCGATGCCCGGTTTGAAGATGGGGATGATGCGCCGCTTGCCCTGCGCGCGCTGGCACCGGATGATCTGCCGGTGTTGTCGGCGCTGTTGCAGGATGCGGTGTTTCCGATCACCGAAATGGTCTATGACCGCAAGCGGCGGCGCTTTGCCCTGCTGGTGAACCGCTTTCGCTGGGAAGACCGCGCGGCGGCGCAGGCGGCCAAGCGCGGCTTTGAACGGGTGCAATCCCTGTTGGTGGTGCAGGATGTGCTGGCCGTGCGGACCCAAGGCATCGACCGGGGCGACCACGATACGGTGCTGTCCTTGCTGGGCGTGCAATTTGTGCCGGGCACGGATGGGGCAGGGCGGCTTGACCTGACGCTGGCGGGGGACGGAGCGATTGCGCTGACGGTCGAGGTTGTTGATCTGGCGCTGCGTGATGTGACGCGGCCTTATCTTGCGCCATCGGGCAAGGTGCCGGATCACGGGATGTGAAGGCAAGAGGGGGCTGTCTGCCCCCATCAAAGCCCTGTGGGCTTTGATTCCCCCGAGGATATTTTTGAACAGATGAAGGGGCAAAGGGTTCTGCTTGAGGCGCAGCCGCACCCGCGCTAGATGGGCAGCGAGGGAGAGCCAGCCATGCCGATGTTCCTGAACACAACCGATGCCGATTTTGAGGCGCGTTTTGCGGCCCTTCTGGGGATGAAGCGTGAAGAGGCCGAGGATGTCGACCGCGATGTGGCCGCCATCATTGCCGACGTGCGCGCGCGTGGCGATGCGGCAGTCATTGATCTGACCGCGCGGTTTGATCGCTTGACGCTGACGCCCGAAACATTGGCATTTTCGCCCGCCGAGATGGATGCAGAATGCGCAAAGGTCGGGGCGGACGAGCGCGCGGCGTTGGAACTTGCCGCTGCGCGCATCCGTGCCTATCACGCGCGGCAATTGCCCCGCGATGAAAGCTGGCAGGATGATCTGGGTGCGACGCTGGGCTGGCGCTGGACGCCGGTATCGGCGGCGGGGCTTTATGTGCCGGGGGGGACGGCATCGTATCCGTCATCGGTGCTGATGAATGCGATCCCGGCGCAGGTGGCAGGTGTGGGCCGCCTGGTGATCTGCGTGCCGACACCGGGGGGGGTGGTGAACCCGGCGGTGATCTATGCTGCGCGTCTGGCGGGGGTCGAAACGGTCTACCGCATTGGTGGCGCGCAGGCGATAGCAGCACTGGCCTACGGGACGGCGACGATTGCGCCGGTGGACAAGATCACCGGGCCGGGCAACGCCTGGGTCGCGGCGGCCAAGCGGCGCGTCTTCGGGCGGGTGGGCATTGACATGATCGCAGGCCCGTCGGAGGTTCTGGTGATTGCGGACGCGGAGAATGACCCTGACTGGATCGCGCTCGACCTGCTGTCACAGGCCGAACATGACGCGTCCGCGCAAAGCATCCTGATCACCACAGATCCGGGGCTGGGCCGCAAGGTCATGGCGGCGGTGGATCGCCTCTGCGCCACCCTGCCACGCGCGGCGATTGCGGGGGCAAGCTGGCGCGACAATGGGGCGGTGATCATTGTGGACAATCTGGATCAGGCGGCAAGCCTTGCCAACCGGATCGCCCCCGAACATCTGGAGATCATGACGGCAGACCCCGAAGCGGTGGCCGCGCAAATCCCGCATGCAGGGGCGATCTTCCTTGGGGCATGGACACCCGAGGCGATTGGCGATTACGTGGGCGGGCCGAACCATGTGCTGCCCACAGCACGTTCGGCGCGGTTTTCCAGCGGGTTGTCGGTGATGGATTTCGTGAAACGCACAACGATGGCGCGGATGACGCCGGGGGCGCTTGCCGCAATTGGCCCCGCCGCCGAGCGGCTGGCGATCAGCGAAAGCCTGACGGCGCATGGGTTATCGGTGCGCGCAAGGTTGGACCGGTTGAACGGCTGAGGTTCGCCGCGTCGTCTTTCCGAAAGGCCGCGCCAGATCAAAAGATGCAGCCCGTTGCGCCGCATAGGTCTTGCCAGCGTGCGTGGCATTGGGCATCACGGCTGGGATGATCCCGAAAGCGATATGATGAACCGCCTTTGCCATGTTGAAATCGACGAGCGCGGTCTTGTGCGCGCGACACCCGAGATCGAGCAGGAACGCCGCGTTGCGATCTTTGACCTGCTTGAGGACAACTCTTTTGCCTTGCCGCCACGCGCCGATCGTGCGGCCCCCACTGGCCCCTACCGGCTGTCGCTGGCCATCCGGGAGGGGCGGCTGGTGTTTGATATTGCGACGGAAGATGCAGCGAAGGTGAATGAATTCATCCTGTCGCTCGGCCCGTTCCGGCAGGTGGTGAAGGATTACTTCCAGATTTGCGAATCTTACTTCGACGCCGTCAAACGCCTGCCGCCCAGCCAGATCGAGGCGATTGATATGGCCCGCCGTGGCATCCACAACGAGGGCGCGCGCGTGTTGCAGGAGCGCCTTGACGGCAAGGCCATCGTCGATATCGACACCGCGCGGCGCTTGTTCACGCTGATCTGTGTTCTGCACTGGGGGTGATGCTTGGCCGATTTCCCCACCTCGGTCCTGTTTTGCTGCGACCATAATGCCGTCCGCTCGCCCATGGCCGAAGGTCTGATGAAACGCATGTATGGCCAGCGCGCCTATGTGCAATCGGCGGGCGTACATAACGATATGGAGATTGACGGCTTTTCCATCGCGGTGTGCCAGGAAATGGGGATTGAGCTCGCCCGCCACCGGTCACGTTCGTTTGACGAGATGCAGCAATGGGGCGATGATCTGGGGCAGTTCGATCTGATTGTCGCCCTGTCGCCGGCCAGTCAGCGGATGGCGCTGGAATTGACGCGGTTCTACCACCTGAACGTCGAATACTGGCCCATCATCGACCCAACGGGTCTGGGAGAAGGGCGTGATGCCAAACTTTCTGCCTACCGGCAGGCGCGCGATCAGATCAGGGACCGGATGCTGGCCCGGTTCGGGCCGCCGACCGAAACCTGACCCTATTCTTGCGCGCGCAGAACCTGCGCGGGCCGCGCGGCCAAGGGGCGCCATGCAAAGGCAAGGCCCGCCGCCAGCGTTGCCGCAATCCCGCCCAGCACGATGGCAAAGGCGCTGACAGGTTCAAAGGCGTAATCCGCCTCCATCACGAAGGTCATCACACCCCAGCCTGCCAGCGCGCCGCCGACAATCGCCACGACGCCCGCCGCAGCCCCCATCAGCCCCGCCCGCAGTGCGAATGACCCAAGAATGCGCCCGCGTGTCGCCCCCAGCGTTTTCAGAACCGCCGCCTCATAGACCCGCAGCGCCTCGCCCGCCGCTGCCGCCCCGATCAGCACGATAAACCCGGTCAGCAGTGTCGCCGCCGCCGCCCAGCGTGTGGCCGTGCCGATCGCGCCCAAAGCCTCGGTCACGCGGTCAATCGCATCGCGCACGCGGATCGCAGTGATATTGGGATAGGCGCGCGCCAGATCGCGCAGGATTGGGGCCTCGGCTGCGGGTGTTGCATAGACCGTCGCAATGAACGTATGCGGCGCGCCTTGCAACGCGGCGGGGTTCATCGTCATCACGAACCCCATGCCCGCCGACGAAAAATCAACCTCGCGGAAGGACGTGATTTCCGCCTCGATATCACGGCCAAGGATATTCACCGTCATCGTATCACCCAAGGTCAGACCCATCTCCAGCGCCTCTTCCGCCGCGAAACTGATCTGCGCGTCGCCGGTGTAGTCCGCAGGCCAGAATGAGCCTGCCGTGATCTTGGTCCCGTCAGACGGCGTGGCCGCATAAGTGACCCCCCGGTCGCCGCTGATGACCCAGTGATCGCCGACCACATCCGCCGCCGGACGCCCGTTGATGCGGGTGATCACACCGCGCAGCATGGGGGCGTTTTCCACCTTGCTGACGCCCGGATCATCCGCCAGCCGCGCCAGAAAGCCATCAATCTGATCAGGTTGGATATCGACAAAGAAATAGCTTGGCGCGCGGGCAGGCAGTTCGCGGTCAATTGCGCTGCGCAGATTGGCATCGATCTGCCCGACAGCGGCCAGCACCGTCAGCCCAAGGCCCAGCGACAGGATCACGCTTGTCGCTTCGGCACGCGGCCCGCCGATGGCGGCCAGTGCGGCGCGCAACCCCACACGCCCCCGCACCAGCCCCGACCGCGCCACGCGCCGCGCCAACAGACGCAAGCCCCAGGCCGCCACGGCCAGCACCGCCAGCGCGCCCACCACCCCGCCCGCCGCCGCAAGCGCCAGCTTCCATGTGCCTGAAAACATCACCGCGCCGCCTATCAGCAGCACCGTCAGCACCGCAATCGTGCCCAGATGCCGCCAACGGGGCCATCCTGCGCCGCGCGCATCGCCCCGGTACAGTGCCGCCGCGCGCACCTTTTCTGACCGTGCCAGCGGCCAGAGCGTGAACAGGAACGCCGTGATCACGCCATAAAACGCGGCCTCCATCAGGGGCATCGGATACAAGGCAATGTCGGCGGGAAACGGCAACGCCGCCTCGATCATCGGCGCAAACAGCATCGGCACGCCCCCGCCGATCAGCAGGCCAAGCGCGACCCCCAACAGGGACAGCACGCCGATCTGGATCAGATAGGTGCGAAAGATCGTGGCGCTGTCGGCCCCGAGGGTTTTCAGCGTCGCAATCGTGGGGATCTTGCCATCCAGATAGGCCCGCACCGCCGCCGAAATGCCAACCCCGCCCACGGCGAGGCCTGCCAGCCCCACCAGAATCAGAAAGGATCCGATGCGGTCGACAAACCGGTCCACACCCGGTGCCGCCCGCCTGCTGTCGGACCAGCGCAGACCGGTATCGCGGAAGGCGGTTACAGCCTGATCCTCGAGTGCGGCCAGATCGGTGGCCGGTGGCAACGCCAGCCGGTACTTCGTTTCATACAGCGACCCCGGCCCGATCAGCCCGCTGTCGGCAAGCGCCGTCGTCAACACGATCGTGCGCGGTCCCAGCGTAAATCCACCCCCCGCAGAGTCAGGCTCGCGCGCCAAAACCGCAGTTAACCGAAATTCCGTCCCGCCCAGCCGGAATGTATCGCCCGTCGCAAGGCCCAGCCGGTCCACCAGCACCCTGTCCATCACCGCACCCGGAAGCCCGCCCTGCGCCGCCAGCGCCGCGCCCAACGGCATCACGGGGTCCAGAACCACCGCCCCCGTCAGCGGATAGGCATCATCCACCGCCTTGATCTGCGTCAGCGCGCGGTCTTCCGCATCACCCGCCCCTACCACCGCCATTGACCGGAAATCGACAATCTCACTGACCCCGGTCGCCACGCCGTCCATAAATGCGCGTTCTTCAAGCGTGGCAAAACGGTAGGTAAACTCCATCTGCGCATCGCCGCCAAGGATCACGGCCCCCTGCGTCGTCAGCCCATTGGTGATCGCGCTTCGCACGATCCCCACGCCCGCAATTGCGGCCACTCCAAGGGCGAGGCAGGCCAGAAACACCCGAAACCCCTGCAAACCCCCGCGTAATTCGCGGCTCGCAAACCGTGCGGCAAGGGCCACGCTCATTCCGCAGCCTCGCGCAGATCACCCGTATCGGACGCAATCCGCCCGTCCACCATCCGCACCGTGCGGTCACAGCGCGCCGCAAGGTCGGGCGCATGCGTGACAAGGATCAATGTCGCGCCGTGCCGGTCGCGCAGGCCGAACAGCAGATCCATGATCGCCTGCCCGTTCACCCCGTCAAGGTTGCCGGTCGGTTCATCCGCCAGCAGGATCGCCGGGCGCGGGGCGGCGGCACGGGCCAGTGCCACGCGCTGCTGTCCCCCCCCCCACATCTGGCGGGGGTATTGGTGCATCGGGGGCGCAACCCCCACGGCCGCCAGTTCCGCCTCTGCCCGCGCAAAGGCATCGCGCACGCCCGCCAATTCCAATGGCACCGCCACGTTTTCCAGTGCTGTCATCGTGGGGATCAGGTGAAACGACTGAAACACCACGCCCATGTTTCCTCGCCGGAACCGCGCCAGCGCATCTTCGTCCATCTGCGTCAGGTCATGCCCCAAGGCCCGCACTTCGCCCCGCGTGGCGCGTTCAAGCCCCCCCATCAGCATCAGCAGCGATGATTTGCCAGACCCCGACGGCCCGATCAGGCCCAAGGTTTCCCCCGGCTGGACAGTCAGGTCGATCCCCTTCAAGATTTCCACCGGCCCGGCATTGCCCGCAAGGGTCAACGCCACATCTTTCAGTGCAAGAACAGGATCAGCCATGCCACTTCATTCCTTTGTCGCGCGCAACCTTGGATATGGCGCATTTCGCGCGCTGCGCAACGCCGCAATTGCATTCACTTTTACGGCATCCTTCGCATCCGCAGAACCCGTTACCATCGTGGCCTTGGGCGATAGTTTGACCGCAGGCTACGGTCTGCCGCAGGAAGATGGCTTTGTGCCGCAAATGCAGGCATGGCTGGACGGGCAGGGGGCCGATGCGGTTGTTTTGAACGCGGGTGTCTCGGGCGATACCACGGCTGGGGGTGCCTCGCGCCTTGGCTGGGCGCTGACCGATGACACCGATGCCCTGATCGTCAACCTTGGTGGCAACGACATGCTGCGCGGCATTGATCCGGCCGAGGCACGCCGCAATCTGGACCGGATCATGGCCGAGGCACAATCGCGCGGTCTGCCTGTGTTGCTCGTGGGCTTGCGCGCGCCCGGCAACTATGGTGCCGATTACAAGGCGGCGTTCGATGCGATCTTTCCTGACCTCGCCGCGCAGTATGATGCCGTGTTTTTCCTCAACTACTTCATTCCGCTGATTGATCAGGACAAAGCCCTGCTTGATCCCGCCCTGATGCAGCTTGACGGTATCCACCCCAACAAACGTGGCGTCGCCGTCGCCGTCGCGGCCCTTGGGCCAAAAGTGATGGAACTGATTTCCAAGGTTGGAACCTAGAGCGTGTCGTGTGCCATCGGGTTCAGCCGTTTGCGCAAGAGACGCGGGCATGCACAGGTGGTTCTTGTCTTGAATCGCCGTCAATCTGAATCAGATTAACGGTGATCCGCTCTAGGTTTTCCACACCATCCAGACCGCGACACCGACAAGGGCCAGTGCCAGTGTGCGCCGCACGACAACCGCGCGCCCCGGTGCCGACAGCCAATCGCGCGCCGTTCCCGCAAGGGCGACGATACCCGCATGAATGATGGTCGCCGCTGCCACATAAATCGCCGTCAGGGTAAGTGTGTCGGCCACCCCGGCCTGCGGCGTCAGAAACCCTGGCAGGATGGTTACGTAAAAGACAAATGCCTTTGGGTTCAGAAGGTTGGTGATCAGTCCCCGCTGGAAATACACAGCCAACGATGATCCTAACGCCGCCCCCCTTGCCCCGTCATCCGCCCCGCGCCAGCCATCCCATGCCAGCCATAGCAGATAACCAACACCCGCCCAGCGCAGCACCTGATACGCGCCGGGCGACCCCGCAATCAGCGCTGCAAGGCCAAACCCCGCCGCAACCCCCACGACTCCCAGCCCGAGCGCCACCCCCGCCACGGCGGCAAAGCCCGCGCGCCGCCCGTCCGATGCTGCCACCACCGCCAGCCACACCATGTTCGGCCCCGGCGTCAGCTCGATCGCCACGGATGTGGCCGCAAACGCCGCCAGCGTGGTCAGGTCCATTTCGCGATGGGCGGCAGGCTCATCAACACGGCGTTCGCGTCATGCCCGGTTTCCAGCCCGAATTTCGTGCCCCGGTCGTAGACAAGATTGTATTCGGCATAAAGCCCGCGATGGATCAGTTGGGTTTCGCGATCCGCCGCGGTAAACGGCATCCCCGTGCGCTTTTCCACCAAAGGCTGAAACGCGGGCAGGAACGCTGCACCGACGGCTTGGGTAAAGGCAAAATCCGCCTCCCAATCGCCGGTGTGCAAATCGTCGTAGAAAATTCCGCCCACACCGCGTGCCCGCCCCCGGTGCGGGATAAAAAAGTACTCATCCGCCCAGGCCTTGAATTTCGCAAAATAATCAGGTGAATGCGCGTTGCACGCCCCTTGCAGAACGGCATGGAATTGTGCCGTGTCCTCGGCATATTCGATGCAGGGGTTCAAATCCGACCCGCCGCCAAACCACGCGGCCCCCGGCGTCCAGAACATCCGCGTGTTCATGTGCACGGCTGGTGCCTGCGGGTTGACCATATGCGCCACCAGACTGATCCCGCTTGCCCAGAACCGCGGGTCCGCCTCCATCCCCGGCACACCGCGCGCCGCCATCGCCTTTTGCGCACGTGGCGCCAGTTCGCCATGCACTTCGCTGAAGTTCACCCCGACCTTTTCAAACACCCGGCCCCCGCGCATCACGCTCATGATGCCGCCACCGCCGCCGTCCCGCGTGGTGGGGGTCACGTCGAACCGGCCTGGCGTGCCCGTGCCGTGCGCGTCTTCCAGCCCTTCAAAGGCCGCCACAATCCGGTCACGCAAGGCATGAAACCAGGCGGCGGCGCGCGCCTTGCGGGTGTCGAATTGATCGGTCATCTTTTTGCCTCGCATCCCTGTCTGACGTGATTTAGCACCGCATACAGATGCCGCCAACATCGCATTTGGCATCCGGGGCGGGACGGGCTATTCTGGCCATGTCTATTTGCAAAGGTTGCCATGCGCCGCATTGTCCTGTCATCGCTGTGCCTGTTGCTTGCCGCCTGCGGTACGCCGCAGGAACAATGCATCAACCGCGAAACCCGCGATCTGCGCGTGGTGAACCGCTTGATTTCCGAAACCGAAGGCAACCTTGCCCGCGGTTATGCGTTCGAGGAATACACGGTCTATGAAACCGAATACGTCCGCTGCGGTTATGATCCCGATGATGGCGATCCCGCAACCCCGCGGCGTCCGCGCCTGTGCCTTGACCGCGTGCCCGAAATCGAACGCCGCCCCGTCGCCATCGATCTGGCCGCCGAACAGCGCAAACTGGATAGCCTGCTGGCCAAACGCCGTGATCTGGAAGGGCAGGCGGCACAGGTGGTCGCAGCGTGCCGGGCCGCATATCCGGAAGGTTAGGGCAAATTGCCTTCAATCTGATGCAGACTGAAGGCGATCGAGGACAGGCAAGCCGTTGGTTATGTTGCGTATCGCTGCCAGTCAGGTGAACCTGATTGGCAGTGATACGCTCTAATGCGCCGGTACCGCCACCGGGTCAATCAACCCGCGCCCACCGTCCAGCATCAAGACCTGCCCCGTCATGAACCCCGATGCATCGGAGGCCAGAAACTGCACCGTTTCTGCCAGTTCTGCAGGTGATGCGATCCGACCCAGCGGCGTTTCCGCCAGAATCGCCTCGCGGTAATCGGGATTGTCGCGCAGCGCACCTTGCAAACTGGCACTCATCACCGATCCGAACGCCACCGCGTTCACCCGGATGCCGCGCGGGGCCAGCGCCACGGCAAGGCTGCGCGTCATCTGATCGACCGCCGCACAGCTGATCGAATAGCCCAGCAGTGCCGCTTGTGTCCGTGTGGCCGCCAGCGACGACAGGTTGATGATCGACCCGATCGCCCCCTCGGCCCCGGTCTTTTCTGCCTTTGTGATCATGCGCTTTGCTGTCAATTGCGACAGCCGCAGACTTGTCATCAGGTTCTGTTCCAGCAGGCTTTCCACCGCGTCATCGTCCGCTGACAACGGATCAGACGTCATCATCTGACGGCTGGCATTTACCAGAATATCAATGCGGTCAAACGCATCATAGGTCGCCGACAGCAGGTTCACCATTGTCAGCTTTTCGCGCAGATCGCCCGCAAACATCCGCACTTCGCCTTCGGCTTTGCACGCCTGCCCGATTTCCGTTTCCAGCCGCGCCTCGTCCATATCCGCGAACATCACATTCGCGCCCTTGTCCAGAAAATGCCGCGCAATCGCGAGGCCGATCCCGTTGGCCGCACCCGTAACAATGGCCGTCTTACCGGCGATGGACAGCGACATGGGCCTTCTCCTCTGAACGCAGGGGCAGGGAGCAGCGCGTCAGACGAAACGCAGGCGTGCCCCCCGCATCTTCGACATTGCGGAACAACCCGGCCAGCACCGGCATATATGGCAGCCCCCGGTTCGCCACCACCCACAGCGACCCATTCGGGGCCATCATCGCCCGCGCGGCCCGCAAAAAGGCCACACCCAAGGCCGGGTCCGCATCGCGCCCGGCATGGAACGGCGGGTTCATCACCACCGTATCCATCAGATGCGGTGCCTTGAAATTGCGCACATCGGCCCAATGAAATGTCGCGCGCGGATCGGTGATGTTGCGCCTGGCACAGGCCAGTGCCGCAAAATCCGCCTCGATCATATCCAGCGATTTCACCCCGTCCCGCGCCAGAATGGCCCGTGACAGATACCCCCAGCCTGCGCCCAGATCGGCAACCCGCGCACCCAGCTTTGCGGGTAGTACCGCCGCCAGCAATGCCGACCCCGCATCAGGCCCATCCGCCGAAAACACCCCCGGCATCGTCTGAAAGCCGCCCGCGATGATCAAGGGTTGCGCCGCCCAATCCGCCAGCGCATCGCTTGCCGCAAAGGTGAACAGCTTGCCATGTGCCTTGGACAGCGGATCCGACACTGCCACGCGCGCGCGCAGATCCTTTAGTGCGGTATCAACGCCATCGGTTTTCTGCCCGTCCACCGCGATGATACCACCGCGGGCTACCTCGGCCGCCGCCTGTGCCAACAGCGCCCGCGCCGCCGCCTTTGCCCGTGGCAGGCACACCACGGCTGCGGCATATGTCCCGGTGCCGTCATGGCGCACGGCATACCCTTGGGCCGCAAATGCATCGTGATCCGGGCGAAAGCCCGTCACCACCTGCACCCGGTCCTGCGGCAGGGATGCCAGGACATCGCCCGTGCGCGGCCCATAGACAGCGATCACGCCTTCGGCGGGCAGGGGCAGGGCACCGGTTTCAAGTGCCTGTTCTAATCGGGAAGATCGCATGGGCGGCTGCGTAGGCAGCCTGGCTCCTTTATGACGCGCGACGTTATTCTTTTTCCATCGTGCATTGCAGCGGGTGCTGATGACGGCGGGCGAAATCCATCACTTGGGCCACTTTCGTTTCCGCCACCTCATGCGAAAACACCCCTACCACCGCCAGCCCCTTTTTATGCACTGTCAGCATGATGTCGAAGGATTGCGCATGCGTCAGGCCAAAGAACCGCTCCAGCACATGCACCACGAATTCCATCGGTGTATAATCATCATTCAGCAGCATCACCTTGTACAGCGGTGGCCGCTCTGTCTTGGTCTTGGTTTTGGTCAGGATCGAGGTGTCGTTCCCCGGCCCTTTCGGCTCGTCAGACAGATGAAACGGACGCAGTGTCACGGCGGGATGCCCTTTGGCGGATTCGGATGTCGGTTGTTATGTCGTAATATAGCGGTTTTTCATCGTCGGAAAAGGGGGGCGGCTTGTCAGCCCGGTGTTTCCCTGCAAACCTTGCCGCCATGACGCTTCCCACCATCACCACCATCGGTTTTGATGCCGACGATACGCTGTGGCAGAACGAACAGTTCTTTCGCCTGACCACCGATCATTTCGCCGACCTGCTGTCGGATCATGCCCCGCCCGGCGACCTGCACGATCGCCTGCTTGCCGCCGAACATCGCAACATCGGCCTTTATGGCTATGGTATCAAAGGCTTTACCCTGTCGATGATCGAAACCGCGATCGCGGTGACAGACGGCCGTGTCCCCGCCGCTGTCATCGCACGCATCATGGCCGCCGGGCGCGATATGCTGGCCCACCCCATCCATCTGTTGCCCCATGCCCGCGAAACCGTCACGGCCCTTGCCGCCGATTACCGCGTGATCCTGATCACCAAAGGCGATCTTCTGGATCAGGAACGCAAACTCGCCCAATCCGGCCTTGGCGATCTGTTTCACGGGGTCGAGATCGTGTCCCATAAAACCCCCGCCGCCTATGCCACGATCTTTGCCCGCCATGGGCACGGGGCGGCACGCGCGCTGATGGCAGGCAACTCCATGAAATCCGATGTGCTGCCGATGATTGCCGCAGGCGGGCATGGTGTGCATGTGCCGCATCCCTTGACATGGGCGCTGGAGGTTGCCGATCCGCCACAGCACCATGCGCGGTATCATGCCGTCGCACATCTGGGGGAACTCCCTGATCTTGTGGTTAGGCTGGGCGTGACCCCCTAGATGTGGCGTCAAGAGGGTGAAACCCGATGCGAAATTTGCCGCTTACTTTAGGAAAGGCGTGAAACCTGTTGAAACAAAGGGGTTTTCGGACAACCGGGCCTATGCTAGCGTTTCCCTAAGATGACGTTCCGGCAAACAGGGGCGCATGAGGCAGTAAGTTAAGGGGCAAGCGTCGTGGTCGCGCATTTAGGGCATCATGCCCGCAATCTTGCATTGCTCATTGTTCTGGTCGTTGTTGCGGCCTGTTCAAAACCCGAACCTGTGGGTGCCGCCCCCTTTGCCGCCTATGTGATGGACGCCCGCACCGGCGAGGAACTGTATTCCCGCAACGCTGATACGCGCCTGCACCCGGCCTCCCTGACCAAGATGATGACCCTGTACATCGCGTTTCAGGATATCGAGGCGGGTCGCATTTCCCCCGATACGATGATCACCGTCAGCGCGAATGCTGCCGGGCAACCACCGTCGCGCCTTGGCCTGCGTCCGGGCCAAAAGATTGCCCTGCGCTATCTGATCCGTGCCGCTGCGGTGAAATCGGCCAACGATGCGGCATCCGCCATTGGTGATCATATCGGTGGAAGTGAGGCCGCCTTTGCCCGCCGCATGACCGAAACCGCCCGCGCCCTTGGCATGACCAATACCACCTTTCGCAACGCCAATGGCCTGACCGCGGACGGGCATCTGTCCACCGCGCATGACATGTCCGTGCTGGGGCGGCACCTGTTTTATGATTTTCCGCAGTATTACAACATCTTCTCGCGCCGCTCCACCGACGCGGGTCTGGCCGAGGTCAACAATACCAACCGCCGTTTTCTGGACGCTTATGAAGGGGCCGATGGCATCAAGACCGGCTTTACCAATGCGGCCGGGTTCAATCTGACCGCCTCTGCCGAACGTGGCGGTGTGCGCATCATCGCGACCGTCTTTGGCGGCACCTCGACCGCCAACCGCAATGCCAAGGTGGCCGAACTTCTTGATCTGGGTTTTGACCGTGCCCCGCGCAATGCCACGATCCGGGCCCCGCAGGCCCCCGGCGCGGTTGATCCTGCGCCCCTGCCCGTGCCCAATGATGACGCGGCCATCGCCGCCGCCGTGGCCGATGCATCGGGTGCCACCGCCGCCGGCAAGACCATCCGCCTGATCACCACGCTGACATCGTCTCCCCTGCCGCGCGCGCGTCCCGGCCGTGAACCCGTCCCCTTTGCCGTCGCTGACGCGGCCCCGCCGCCCGTCGATGACGCCGCCGCTGCCGCCTTGCAAGACGGCATCGCCGGTGCCCTGGCCGAGGCGATGGGCGAAGCACCCGCCCCCGCCAACACCAACGCGGCCCCCGTTGAAACCGCCGCCGCTGTGGCCGAGGTTGCGCCCGACGCTGCCGCCCCCACCGAAATCGTGCTGGATTCCGCCCCCGCCCCTGACAGCCTTGAGGCACAGGCCATCGCCTTGGCCGATATCCCCGTCACCGACGTCATCGTGGCCGAAACCGCCCCTGTGACAGTGATTGCTGACGCACCGCGCCCCGTGCGCCGCGCCCCGATCTATGACACGCCCACGGCAACCGATCCCGTCCTCGCCGCCGCCGAACCCACCCCCGCCCCGGCCCCCGAAGAGGTGGTGCTGGTGATGTCTACCTCGGGCGGGCGGTCATGGGGCGTGAATGTCGGGCGGTTCTCGTCGCGGTCCGAGGCTGAACGCGCCCTTCTGCGCACCCAGCTTGCCGAAAGTGCCACCTTGAACGACAGCCTGCGCAAGGTCAGCGAACGTGGCGGCGGTTATGACGCCAATTTCATGGGCCTGTCGCAGGATCAGGCCGATCTCGCCTGTCGCCGCCTGCAGGCCCGCGCCATCCAGTGTTTCACCATCGGGCAATGACGCGCCCGCCGGAAAGGCCGCAGCCATGACCTTTGTCTTTCCTGCCCCGCCCCCCCCATCCGTCGCCGTCGCAGGCAGCGCCCTGCGCTTTCCCGTGCGTCGGATCTTTTGCGTCGGGCGCAACTACGCCGAACACGCCCGCGAAATGGGCCACGACCCGCTGGCCGAACCGCCGTTCTTCTTTACCAAACCCGCCGATGCCCTGGTGCAAAGCGGTGCCACCATCCCTTATCCGCCCGCGACTGCCGATCTGCACCATGAGGCCGAACTGGTGGTGGCCCTGGGATCAGGCGGCGCGTTCCTGCCCGAAGACGCGGCACTCAGCCTTGTCTGGGGCTATGCCACCGGCAATGATATGACCCGCCGCGATCTGCAGGCGCAGGCGAAATCCGCCCGCCGCCCTTGGGACATGGCCAAGGGCTTTGACAATTCCGCCGTGATCGGGGCCATCCATGCCCATGCGATCGGCGCGCAGCCGTCCGGCGCGATCCGCTGCACGGTGGATGGCGATCTGCGGCAAGAGGCGCTGCTTGCCGACATGATCTGGTCCGTCGCCGCGATCATCGCCCATCTGTCGCGCATGGTGATCCTGCAGGCAGGCGATCTGATCATGACGGGCACACCTGCTGGCGTTGGCCCGATTGCGCCAGGCCAGACCTGCGAGGTCAGCATTGACGGGCTGGAGCCCGCGACCGTCACCATAGGTTAGGCCCACTACCCCTTCGCGATCATCCAGTCCAGCATCCGTGTCGGCAGTACCCTGCGCGCCACATTCATCAGATAGGTCGGCGTCGTCACGAAATAGCGCGCCGCAGGCCGCCCCGATTCCACCGCATGGATCAGTTTCGCCGTTACCGCCGATGCGGGCAGTTCAAACCGGTCCGGCCCGGACTTTTCATACATCCGCCCCCGCAGCGCCGCATATTCATCGCGCCGCGCCGAGTTTTCCCAATCAATCCACTTTTCGAAATGCGGGATCGCGTTTTCGCGGATGCGTGTGCCAATCGGCCCCGGCTCGATCAGGATCACGTCGATCCCCGTGCCCTTCATTTCGATCCGCAACACGTCGCTCAGGCCCTCCATTGCGAATTTGGTTGCAACATAGGCCCCGCGCCATTGCGCGCCGACCAGCCCCAGTACTGACGAGCAATTGATAATCCGCCCATGGCCCTGTTTGCGCATCGCCGGGATCACGCGGCGCGCGAGGTCGTGATAACCAAACAGGTTCACCTCAAAAATCTCGCGCAGGGCGGCGCGCGGCAGATCCTCGACTGCACCGGGGCAGGCGTAGGCCCCGTTGTTAAACAGCGCATCCAGGGTGCCGCCCGTCCGTTCAAATGTGGTATCGACTGCCGCCGCAATACTACCCTCATCGGCATAATCGAGGCGGAAGCTTTCCAGCCCTTCGCCGACCAGGCGGTCGCAATCACCCTGCTGGCGGCAGGTCGCAAACACCCGCCAACCCCGCGCTTTC
>JANNKX010000248.1:0-12079 GCA_031396505.1 Rhodobacterales bacterium | reverse complement strand
CCGCCGACGACGACCCTGCTGGTGGTGGCAAAAGTTTCGCAGGCGACGCGGGCATTGGGTTCTGCGGTCAGGAACGCATCAAGGACGGCGTCGGAAATGCGGTCACAGACCTTGTCCGGGTGGCCTTCAGAGACGGACTCTGACGTAAAGACGTAATCAGTGCGGGACATGAAATGCTCCTAGGGGTGAACCGCTTTGCACGTCAGGAAGCCGTTGTGCGCGGTGAATGGGGTTGCCTATCCGTGCCGGGGGGGCGCGTCAAGCAACCTTGCGCCGCTGGGCGGCGATCAGGCCAAGGGCGAGTCCCGCCAGCAACATCAGCACCGGCATTTCACCGAAATGGGCATAGGGTGGCGGGGGCAAGGCACCGGGGATGGCGGGCAGGTCAAGCGCTGCTGCGGTTCCGAAGGGAATGTCCTGCACCACGCGGCCATGCGCATCATACACCGCCGTGATCCCGGTATTGGCAACGCGCACCAGTGGCAGGCCCTGTTCAATCGCGCGAAACCGTGCCTGTGCAGCGTGCTGCCAGGGCCCGGTCAGCGTACCGAACCATGCATCATTGGTGATCTGCAAAATCCAGTTGGCCCCATCGGGGGCGGCATTCACATCCTGGGGAAACACCGCCTCGTAGCAGATCAGCGGGATGATCGTGCCAAGGCGCGCGCCGAGGTCCATCACGGCGGGGCCGGATCCTGCGGCATAGCTGGCACCCAACTGGCTGGCGAAGGCTTGCAGACCGAACCAGTCATAGGCGACGTCACCAAAGGGAATGTATTCGCCAAAGGGCACGAGGTGCCACTTGTCATAATGCTGCGCCATGGTGCCATCGGGCGCGATCAGGGCCATGCTGTTCCAGCCCCGCGTGCCATCGACGCGCTGCAATCCCACGATGACCGGATTGCCCTGTGCGGCGTCCGCGATCATCTGGCCCACTTCGGGGGTGCGATCCAGCAGATAGGGCAAGGCTGTTTCGGGCCAGATCGTCAGGTCGGCCACAGGTTCTGCCGCCGTCAGCGCAAGCTGGCGATCAAAGATGATGCGCGCCTGATCGGGGTCCCATTTCAGGTGCTGTTCGGCATTGGGCTGCACAAGGCGCAGGCTGACATCGCGGGGGGGGCCGGGGGGAAGGTCAAGGCGGGCCGTACCTGCGGCAAAGGCTGCAACGGCGGCGACACCGACAATCGGCCCAGCCCAGCGATAAGTGATGATCGGCACAGCGGCGACCAGCAGCGTCAGCAGCGTCAGGCCACTGGGGCCGACGTATGCCGCCAATTGCGCAAAAGGCGTATCGATCCACATATGCCCGATCAATGCCCAGGGAAACCCGGTCAGCACATAGCCGCGTGCGAGTTCCGCAGCCCCCAGGGCCGTGGCAAAGGCCAGCGCGTGATGGCGTGACATGCTGGCCGCCCAGCCCGCCAACGCCCAGAACAACGCCATCCCGGCTGCCATGCCCAACAACGCGAAAGGGGCCATCCAGCCATGGCGCACGGGGTCCACAAAAAACGGCGAGACGATCCAGCCCAGTGTCGCGCAAAAGTAGGCAAAGCCCCCGCCCCATGCGACCCAGATCATCGCAGCCCGGCCCTGCGCCCGCGCCACGGCATGGATCAACAGGCACAACGCCGGAAACGCGATCCAGACCCAGCCAAGCGGGGCCTGCCCGGTTGCCAGCACAAGGCCCGCCCCGGCGGGCAGCGCGACGGTGCGCCAGCCGGGAAAGCCTGCTGTCATTTTGCTGCGACAGCCGCCTGCGGCAGGCGTACACGCAGGCGTTTGATCTTGCGCGGGTCGGCATCGACGATTTCGAATTCGACCCCGGATTCGTGCGTGACGACTTCGCCTATTGCAGGCACGCGGCCAGTGCGCAGGAACACAAGGCCACCCAGCGTGTCGATATCGTCATCCTCATCCTCGTCATGCAGGTCCATGCCGATGGCCGCCTCGAACGTCGCAAGGGGTGCCGTGGATTGCACCAGATAAACCCCCGGCTTTTCCTCTTTCCACAAAAGACCTTCGTCTTCGTCATGTTCATCCTCGATCTCGCCGATGACGGTTTCGATCAGGTCCTCGATGGTGACCAGGCCATCAACCCCGCCATATTCATCAATCACGAGGGCCATGTGGATGCGTTCTTTCTGCATCTTTTGCAGCAAGGCACCCACAGGCATCGACGGGGCGGCAAACATGACCGGGCGCAGCAATTTGCGCAGCGAAAACCGCGTGGTGCCGCCAAAGCCCTGTTCCAGCGCCAGATCCTTGAACAGCACCAAGCCTTGCGGGTGGTCCATCGTGCCTTTGTAGACGGGCAGGCGCGAATAGCCGCTGATCCGGAATTTCGCGACCAGATCATCCAGCCCGATGGTCAGCGGCACGGCCTCGATTTCGGCATTGGGCGTGGCGACATCATCCACACGCAGGCGGCGCAGGTTCAGGATATGGGGGGCATCCGTGGTCGCGGCGGGGGCGGGAGCGGGGGCCACATCCATCAGGTCGCTGGCGGCGGCGGGGGTGAAGGCGTCAAGGAGACGCCCGATCAGCCCGCGTTGCGGAGGTTCGGTTCCGTCTTCTGGGTTGGTGTCCGCGAGTGCGGGTAACCCGTCGTTGCTACTGCCCATTGGTCCTTTGTCCGTGAAACCGCCGATGTGGCAGCATGCCTAATATGGATCAAGGATACCAAGGCTGGCAAGTATGCGCGTCTCGGTTCCCTCCATTAATGCTGCGTCTGCATCGTGAATGTGATCGAAACCCAGCAGATGCAGGATACCATGCGCGATCAGATGGCTGACATGGGCCTGCATGGTCTTGCCCTGATCGGCGGCTTCTTGCGCACAGGTGTCAAAGGCGATGGCGATATCGCCAAGCGCGTCGGGCGTCTGCGGCAGGGCGGGCATCATGCCGGGCGCAGCCGGGGCGCGCGCGTCTGATGGCCATGACAGCACATTGGTGGGTGCGGACTTGCCGCGAAAGTCGGCGTTCAGCACGCGGATGCGCGCGTCATCACAGGCAAGGATCGCGATTTCGTGCCCATCCGGTGCAAGGCCAAGTGTGGCAAGCGTGGCACGGGCCACGCCTTCGGCGAGGTGGTCAAAGCCAAGCGCGTTCCAGCGCGGGTCTTCGATGATGCAATCGGTGATCGGGATCATGGCCGGGTTAGACCGATCTTTCTGCGAAAGATCAACGGCTGCCAAAAGGCAGCCGTCAATACTTCGCAGAAGAATTGGTCAGCCTTGCGCCTCATCGGCCTCATACGCCTCGATGATGCGGCCCACCAGCGGGTGGCGCACCACGTCCTTGGACGTGAAATAGTTAAAGCTGGCACCCTTTACATTCCTCAGGATGCGTTCGGCATCTTGCAGACCGCTGGCCGTGCCGCGCGGCAGATCGACCTGCGTGCGGTCACCGGTGATGACCATGCGGCTGCCTTCGCCCAGACGGGTCAGGAACATCTTCATCTGCATCGTCGTCGCATTCTGCGCCTCGTCCAGCACGACAAAGGCGTTTGACAGCGTGCGCCCGCGCATGAAGGCCAAGGGTGCGATCTCAATCCGCTTTTCCTCCAGCAGTTTCTGCACCTGCTTTTGCGGCAGAAAATCATTCAGCGCGTCATACAGGGGCTGCATATAGGGGTCGATCTTTTCGCGCATGTCGCCCGGCAGAAAGCCAAGCCGTTCACCCGCCTCGACCGCCGGGCGTGACAGGATGATCTTTTCGACCGCGCCACTAATGAACAGCGTCACGCCCACCGCCACCGCCAGATAGGTTTTGCCCGTGCCCGCAGGCCCGATACCAAAGCCCAGCTCATGCGAGAACAGGTTGGCCACATAGGCCTTTTGCGCCTCGGTCCGCGGTTCGATGCTTTTCTTGCGTGTGCGCAGTTCGATCCCACCACCGTGGAACATCTCGATCTGTTCGCCATCGCGCATCACATCGGGCATCGGACGTCCCAGACGGATCGCCCCGTCAATATCGCCCGCCGCCAGGCCGCGCCCGGCCTCAAGCCGCGCGTAAAGACCGCGCAGCACGGCGGCTGCCTGATCACGCGCACCTTTGTCACCAATCACGGCCAACCTGTTTCCCCGCCTGAGGATATGCACCCCCATCTGATGTTCGACCTGCGCCAGATTGCGGTCAAATTCGCCGCAAAGGTCGATCAACAATCGGTTGTCGGGGAATTCAAGCAGGGTTTCCACGATGTCTTCGGCTTTCGGGGGGGTCAGCGCGCTGATGCCCAAAGGGTGCTCCTTTTAAACAGGTTGAACAAGATTGATGGTGCAGTCCCGGCGGTCGTCTGGCAAGAAAGAATGCCCCATCCCACGCCAACATCACCATCTATTGTGTGATCTACGTGACGATTGGCACAAAACAAGGCGCAAACAAAAAAGGCCGCACCTTGCGGCGCGGCCCTTGTTTGTGATGCGGGAAATCCCATCAGGGATTGACCACCGTGCGCACGCCGGGGCCTGACACGCGGTCCTGAATGCCTTGCGTGCCGGTCTGATAGTTGCTGATAACCGTGCCCGGCGGGAAGTTGTTGTTGCACACGGGCAGGCCCGACACCGGGTCATAGCGCGGCGAGGAATAGCCTTCCAGACCGTCATCCAGAATCCAGTTCTGGCAACCATCCGGGTCATAGGCGATGGCCGCGACGCCGTTGGACAGAACACCGGTATCGCGCCCCTGATCCTGCCCGGTGGCGATGATGGACTGGCCACCGCGATAGTTTTCAGTGCCTTCAAAGGTTTCCGAAACGCACCCTGACAGCCCCAGCGCCAGCAATCCGATTGTGGTGATTTTCAACATGTTCATCATCACCCTCAATACGAATAGCAGACGACTTCGACACGCCGGTTGCGTGCCATGCCATCTGCCGAATTGTTTGATGCGATCGGCTGGCGTTCGCCAAAGCCGATTTCGCGTTCGACCACCGCGCCGACCGAACGTGCCACATCGGCCACGGCCCCGGCGCGGTTGTCAGACAGCCGGATATTGTATTCAT
Source organism: Rhodobacterales bacterium (assembly GCA_031396505.1). Classification (GTDB taxonomy): domain Bacteria; phylum Pseudomonadota; class Alphaproteobacteria; order Rhodobacterales; family Rhodobacteraceae; genus JAAFHS01. Next base: position 7,077 of record JANNKX010000248.1, on the reverse strand, counting down.
CCGATGCGCGGCTGTCGGTGTGGCCATAGATCGCGTAGCCGAATGCGCCCGCACCTTGAAAGAATTGCGTCAGGCGCGCGCGGCCATTCGCGGTCAAGCGTGCACTATCGGTGTGAAACAGCGTGTCGGTGTTTTCCACCAGACAGGTATTGCGCTTGAGGCAGACCGGTTTGCCGGTTTGCGGATTGCGCCGTGGCACCATGTAACCTTCGATGCCGCCGTCTGCCCACCAATGCTGGCAGCCGTCGTCGTCAATCCACATGCCCCATTCAATTTGCCCGGTGACCTCTGGCGCGGTCTGCGCCAGCGTGGATGTCGCACCCGACAGACCCACCGCAACCACAACCGTTCCAACCATCATCCGGACTGCTTGGCTTAACATTTGCACAACCGCAGCTCCCCCAAAATCACAAAATATGCGTTAGCCTTGCCGCCACGTCGCGGCGTTGTAAAGCAAAATCTATGGGTTAACGCGCAAAACAGAACTAGCTGTTGCGTGATCACCAATCAATAACGGCAAAAATGTGGCAATCGTTTCAAATCCAGAAACAACGTTTTTCAGCGAATTCGCACCCCCGCCAATGAGTTGGCAGACGAAGCTAACACCCGGACGCGGACCAGTTCGCCCACCCGGCCTGCGGGGTCATCCACGAACACGGCTTGCAGGTGATCGGACTTGCCAACCATCTGCCCCGGCTGCCGCCCGGTCTTTTCATAAAGCACATGAACCTCGCGCCCGACCATGGCATCCTGGGCCGCGCGCTGCTGTGCGATCAGCACCGATTGCAGGGTTTGCAGGCGCGCGTCGGCGACCTCATCCGGCACCCCCGGCTTTTCGGCGGCGGGTGTGCCGGGACGGGCGGAATACTTGAAACTGTAGGCAGCACCGTATCCAACCCGGTCGATCAGATCGAGGGTGGCCGCAAAGTCGGCATCGGTTTCGCCGGGAAAGCCCGCGATGAAATCGGATGACACAAGAATATCAGGGCGCACGGCGCGGAACCGGTCGATCAGGCGCAGATAATCATCGCGCGTGTGCTTGCGGTTCATCGCGCGCAGGATGCGGTCAGAGCCCGATTGCACCGGCAGATGCAGATAGGGCATCAGTTGCGGCAGATCGCCGTGGGCGGCAATCAGGTCGTCTTCCATGTCGTTGGGGTGGCTGGTCATATACCGGATCCGGTCCACCCCCGGCACGGTGGCCAGCGCCCGGATCAGGCGGGCCAGCGTCCAGCCATCGCCATGATAGGCATTCACGTTCTGACCCAGCAGCGTCACCTCACGCACCCCGCGCGCGACAAGGGCCCGCGCCTCATCCAGCAGGCGCTGTGGCGGGCGGCTGACCTCGGCCCCGCGCGTATAGGGCACGACGCAGAACGCGCAGAACTTGTCGCAACCTTCCTGCACCGTCAGAAACGCCGTTGGCCCTTTGGCCCCGCGCCCCTGCGGCAGGTGATCGAATTTGTCCTCGGGCGGGAAATCGGTGTCGACCATCTGCCCTTCGCCCCGCGCCATTGCGGGCAACCGGTGATAGCTTTGCGGGCCCACCACCAGATCGACCAAGGGCATGCGGCGCAAAATCTCGGCCCCTTCGGCCTGTGCCACACAGCCTGCCACCCCCACCTTCAGCCCCGGCTTGGCCGCTTTGAGCGGACGCAGGCGGCCCAGATCGGAATACAATTTCTCGGACGCCTTTTCGCGAATGTGGCAGGTGTTGATCAACACCATATCCGCATCCTCGACCACATCGGTCGTCACATAGCCATCCGCGCCCATGGCATCGACCATGCGTTCGCTGTCATAGACGTTCATCTGACAGCCGTAGGTTTTGATGAACAGCTTCTTTGCGTCGGTCATCGGCGGGGCCTTTGGTGGGATCAAGGCGCGGGCATACACGTAAATAGACCGCCCCTGCAATCTGCCAGCCCTTGCATTGACGCGCCAGTTACCATTTTCTGCGACCACGACAAGATGGGGCAACATGTGACGTATACAGACCTGCAGGATTTTCTGGCCAAGGGGGCAGGCGTGCTGGCGCGCGGGCCTGTGGCCCTGATCATGGTCGAAGACATGGTCGAGGTGGACACCACCATCCGCCATCACCTGAACGCCGGTTTCCGCGCCATCGTGCTGTTTGCGCCGGCGCAAACGCCGCTGCCCGCCGATGTGGGCGACGCGGTGCATCATGTGCCCTTTGACGTGCATGGCGATGCAGCGCTTGTCGATGCCGTGAATGGGGTGGTGGATGCGGCGGACGGGACGTGGCTGTATTACGGCTATAACGCCGAATATCTGTTTCACCCATTTTGCGAGACGCGCAACATCCGCGAACTGATTGCCTATCACGCCGAAGAACGCCGCGATGCGCTGCTGTCTTATGTGGTTGATCTGTATGCCGATGATCTGGATCGGTTTCAGAACGCCGTGTCACTGGAAACCGCATTGCTGGACCGTTCGGGATATTATGCGCTGGGTCGCCCGGATGCGGCCAACAAGAACTATCCCAAGGAACGCCAACTGGATTTCTATGGCGGCCTGCGCTGGCGGTTTGAAGAGCATGTGCCGCAACCCAAACGCAAGATCGACCGGATTTCGATTTTCCGAGCCCGACGCGGCCTGCGCCTGCGGCCCGACTTCACCTTCACGGATGAGGAATACAACACCTATGCCTGCCCGTGGCATCACAATCTGACGGTGGCCGTCTGTTCGTTCCGCACGGCCAAAGCGCTGCGCACCAATCCCGGCAGCCGGTTTGACATCCACACCTTCCGCTGGCGCAATTCGACCGAATTCCAGTGGCATTCGCAACAGTTGATGGATCTGGGGTTGATGGAGCCGGGGCAGTGGTTCTGATCAGCGCGACCGACGGCTGCGCCATCACGGGTTCGTGAAAGGGCCGCGCGAAACTTTGGCTGAAAATCCTCCGTTCGTTTCTGTGTCAAAGCCGGGCTGTCCGGCTTGTGCCACTGGAGACGCCAACATGAAATCCACCCTTGCCCTGACCCTTGCCTTCGCCGCTTTCGCAGGCACAGCTTTTGCCAACCCCGATGTGGGTGGTGCGGCGATGTTTGAGGAAAAGACCATTGTTGAAAACGCCGTGAACTCGCCCATCCACACCACGCTGGTCGCAGCCGTCACGGCCGCCGGTCTGGTTGATGCGCTGTCAGGTGCTGGCCCCTTCACCGTATTCGCCCCGGTGAATGATGCCTTTGCCGCCCTGCCTGCAGGCACGGTCGATACGCTGCTGAAGCCCGAAAACAAGGACACGCTGACCAAGGTTCTGACCGCGCATGTCGTGGCGGGCGATCTGAAACTGGCCGATCTGCGCGCACAGGTGGGGGCAGACGGCTATGCCAACCTGCAAACGCTGTCGGGTGACGCGCTGTCGATCAAGTTCAGCGGCGATACCGCGCGCGTCTATTCGGAATCGCAGAATATCGGCACGATCACGATTGCCGACGTCGATCAGTCGAATGGCGTAATCCATGTCATCGACGCCGTGATGGTTCCGAAGTGAGCCATGCCGGGTGGGGGCGATGCGCCCCCGCCCCACCTTTTCCGGCGCGGCAGACCTGTCCCTGCTGCGCCGCCTTTGCCATTGCCGCTTCACAGTTTCGTCTGCGACAAGGAATACCTTTGCGCCGCTAGCGATCCGCGATATGCAGACGCACGCAATCGAAAGGCCCCGACTTGACCCCCCTTGAAACATCCGAGGCCGCCCGGTCCGCCCGTGACTGGGTACAAGTTCTTGCACAATATCGCAGCCCATCCACCATCCGCAGTATATGGGAGCTGGCGGTGACCATGGTCATCTACGCCGGATTGTGGGTTGCCGCCCTTGTCGCGCTGGAATGGCACTGGTCGCTCGCGTTTGTGATTGCACTGCTGAACGGGCCGTTCATCGTGCGGCTGTTCGCCATTCAGCACGACTGCGGACATGGCGCCTATTTTGCCAGCCGTGCTGCGAATGACTGGGTGGGGCGCGCGCTTGGCGTGCTGACACTGACGCCCTATGATGTGTGGCGTAAACAGCATGCGGTGCACCATTCGGCGACCGGCAACCTTGACCGCCGTGGCATCGGCGATGTGATGACCCTGACCGTCACCGAATACCGCGCGCGGTCACGGCGCGGGCGTCTGGCCTACCGGATGTACCGCCATCCGGTGGTGATGTTCGGCCTTGGGCCTGCATGGCTGTTCATGTTCAACAACCGGCTTCCGGTGGGGTTGATGACCGCAGGATGGCGTTATTGGGTATCATCGATGGTGACCAATGCGGCATTGGTTGGCACGCTGATCGTGCTGTACGTTATCGGGGGCTGGGGCGCGATCTTTGCGGTGTGGTTGCCCACCATTCTGATGGGGGCCACGGTCGGCGTCTGGCTTTTCTATGTGCAACACCAGTTCGAAGACGCCCATTGGGAATTTGAACCCGACTGGAACATTCACGATGCCGCCATGCTGGGGTCATCGCATTACGTGCTGCCGCAACCGTTGCAGTGGCTGACGGCAAACCTTGGCATGCACCATGTGCATCACCTGTACAGCCGGATGCCGTTCTACCGCATGCCCGAAGCATTGCGCGATTTCCCGCCACTGGCCGCCGCACAGCGGATGACGATCCGTGACAGCCTGATCAACGTGCGCCTGCACCTGTGGGACGAAAAAGGCCGGCGCCTGCTGACATGGGCGCAGGCGCGTGCCTTACCAGCGTAAGGGTGCCCACAATTTTCGCCGGAAATCTTCAGGCGACCACGGGTTTCAGGCGCGACGCAACCGGATCACCACATCGACCTTTGACACGACCGTGCCTTCGGGCGCGGTTGGCAGGCCCCTGATCAGCAACTGATCGGCGGGCGCATCGGTCAGGCTGGCGGTGTCTTCCCAGTAGAAATGCGGATGGTCGTCCATCCGCGTGTCGAAATAGCTTTTGGTGCCGTCAACCACGACTTCGTTCATCAGACCCGCCTCGCAGAACGCGCGCAGCGTGTTGTAGACCGTGGCAAGGCTGACCTTTTCATCCGATTGCAAGGACAGGGCGTGCAGGCTTTCCGCCGTCACATGGCGGTTTTGCCCATCGCCCACCAGCAAGGTCGCAAGGGACAGGCGTTGTCGCGTCGGCCGCAGGCCCCCGCGCGTCAACCAGTCTGCCCCACGTTCCATCGCCGTCATTTGGTGGCCTCATCTGCCCTACTTTCCATCGATATAGTCCGCATGCCCCTTGCGTTCAAATCTTTTCATTGCCGCCGCCAAAGCCGCGCGCCAACGCGCGCCACGCCATGACCGTCAGCAGGGCCGCACCACCCGCCGCCGCCCAGAACGGCAGCGTCAGGGCCACCGCGCGCGGCAACGGCCCATCGCCCGCCAGCACGATCACCCCCGACAGCGCCAACCCCACCGGCATCATCCCCCAGGCCAGCAGGCGGTACAGGCTGTTCACGCGGCCCAGCAGTGCGGCAGGGATCATGCGTTGACGCGTGCTGACCGATACGATGTTCCAGATCAGCCCCGTCATCTCCATGAACGCCAATGCCAGTGCAATCGTCCAGGGCCCCGGTGCGACAGCGATCACCGCAAAGGCAACGGGCGAGCCTGCAAGCATCCACTGCATCGTGCGCGCCGCACCAAGGCCGCGCGCAACATATTCACCCAGCAAACTGCCCGCGACGCCACCAATGGCCCCCCCGGCGAGCATCAGTCCGTAAATTTCGGCACCCAGACCGAAATTCTCCTGCGCATGCAGCACAAGGGCGATCGCCACAATTTGATGCAGCAAGTTCCAGAACCCCGTCGTCCAGGCCAGCGTGCGCAGCAAGGGCGCGCCCTTCAGAAACGCAAACCCTTCGGCCAGTTCCGCCCGCCAATTGCGCGGACCCACCTGCCTGACGCGAAAATCCCCCGCGATCCGCAGCACCAGCCACATCGCCAGCCCGTAGGCCGCTGCGTTCAGCGCGAATGGCAAAGGCAGCCATATCCCGATCAGAAACGCCCCCAGCACCGGACCGATCAGGGAATTGGCGATCAGTTCCACGCTCCATAACCTGCCATTCGCGCGTTCCAGCAGGGCATCCGGCACCAGCCCCGGCAGCATGGTCTGTGCCGCATTGTCGCGAAACACCTCTGCCCCACCCACAACCAGTGCGGCCAGAAGGATCATCGCATAGAGCCCCGCATCCGACACACCGTGCAGCGGGGCCGTGCCCAAGGGCAGCGCCGCCCAGATCGCTGCCGCCGCCAGCATAAAGGCCGCCGCGCGCACGGCGTCCATCGCCACGATCAGCCGCCGCCGGTCTACCCTGTCGGTCACGATGCCTGCGGGCAGGGCGAACAGAAACCACGGCAGGCGCAAGGCCACGGGCACCAGCGCCACCAGCAGCGCGTCGCGCGTGAGCAGGGACGCAAGCCACCCCCATGCGACGACCGCCACACCATCGGCAAGGTTGGTCAGGCCACTGGCGGCCACAAAGCGTTGATAGGGTGACATGCCTTGCCCCTGCAGGTTGTGCCCACTAACCCATGGGGGCCGCGCAGGGTCAAGCCCTGCCCTTGCCACCTGTTCCGGCACGATGCTAGATGAATGGCAAGGGCGGGGGGAGCGGTACGATGGCGGGATATCCGAACAGTTTTGACAAAGAGGCGCTGCTGAAATGCGCAAGGGGCGAATTATTCGGCCCCGGCAATGCACAACTGCCTGCCCCGCCGATGCTGATGATGGACCGCATCACCGACATCTCCGGCGATGGCGGCGCGCATGGCAAGGGGCATGTGGTGGCCGAATTCGATATCACGCCCGACCTGTGGTTCTTCGACTGCCATTTCCCCGGCAACCCGATCATGCCGGGCTGTCTTGGCCTTGACGGTCTGTGGCAATTGACCGGGTTCAACCTTGGCTGGCGCGGCTGGCAGGGGCGCGGCTATGCGCTTGGCGTGGGCGAGGTGAAGCTGACGGGCATGGTGCGGCCGGATCGGAAGATGCTACGCTATTTCGTCGATTTCACCAAAGCCATCCAAACCCGCCGCCTGACAATGGGCGTCGCCGACGGCCGGGTTGAAGCGGATGGCGAGGTGATCTATCTG
>JANNKX010000235.1:0-10528 GCA_031396505.1 Rhodobacterales bacterium | reverse complement strand
AGCGGCGTATCCAGTGCGATGACCAGAATGCCAGCCGCGCGGGCCGCGATCAGGGCCGGACCGACGGAATCGTTGGACGGTGTAATCAGGATGCCCTTGGCACCAGCGGCCACACAGTTTTCAATCGCGGTGATCTGTGGGGCTGCATCGCCATCGGTCACACCGGCGTAAGCCTGAAAGTCCATGCCAGCGGCGGTTGCGGCAGCCTCGGCACCTTCCTTCATCTTTACGAAGAAGGGGTTGGTGTTATTCTTGGTGATCAGGCAAGTCAGGTCGGCAGCCGAAGCTGTGCCCGCCATCACCGCCAATGCGGCCACGCCAAGCAGCGCTTTCATCTTCAGTTTCATGGTCATCCTCCCAGGATTTCAGGGGCGGCTTGCCCCCATTTCTGAATACCGCGCAGCATCATATCCGGCTGCGATGCGGTGCAGACAATCCGATTCCCGACGATGCGTCAAGATAAATAAATCAGAGTGATTTATTATTGACAGACCCCGCTTACCTGTCCCAACGTGGCGTCACGCCTTTGCTGCAGTGACTGCGCTGCGGCACCTCAAGATATGCTGGACGCGAATATGCTTTTGGGACTGCCACCCATTCTTGGCCCGGAATTGCTATTCACCCTCAGGTCCATGGGCCATGGGGACGAGATCGCTTTGGTCGACGGGAACTATCCCGCACAGGATCATGCGCGCCGACTTGTGCGGGCTGACGGGCACGGAATCATGGCACTTTTGGCGGCAATCCTGCAGGTTTTGCCGATTGATACGGATGTCCCCCCTGGCATATTCCGCGCCGCATTGCACAATGATCCGGCCCAATCGGGGGCCGTTCATACCCAGATTGACGCGATCTGCGCGGGCCACGGCCACAGCACCCTGCCGCTTGCGGGGGCCGCCCTTTACCCCCGGATCAAGGCCGCGCATACCATCATCGCCACATCCGAATCCGCGCTGTTTGCCAACGTGATTCTGCGCAAGGGCGTTGTGCGCGTTCCCGGTGATGCCGCCGCATGAAGCCGGGCCATGATATCACGACCGATCGTATCGCCGTCGATGACATCGGCTTTCGCGGCACGAATCAGTCTGGCATGCGCGCGCAAAACGAACGACTTGTCCTGTCGCTTGTGCGCCAGCACGGTGCGCTGGCGAAATCCGATATTGCCCGCATTACCGGGCTTTCGGCGCAAACCGTGTCGGTCATCATGCGGCAGCTGGAACAGGACGGCCTGTTGCAACGGGGCGACCCGGTGCGTGGCCGGATCGGGCAACCATCAGTGCCAATGTCCTTGCATGCCGATGGGGCCTATTTCTTTGGCCTGAAAATCGGGCGGCGGTCGGCTGATCTGATCCTGATCGACTTTCTGGGGAACGTGCGCGAAACGCGACGGCGCATCTACCGTTATCCGACGCCGGGATTGGTCATCGACTTTGTGTCAACCTCTCTGCCCGATCTGATCGCCACGCTGCCGCCCGCCGCCAAAAGCCGTATCGGCGGCTTGGGCATCGCCATGCCGTTTCAATTGTGGAACTGGGTGCAGTTCATCGGCGCACCACAAGCGGAAATGGATGCATGGCGCGACCGGGACATTCAGGCCGAACTGGCCGCGCTGACGGGCATTCCGGTGTATGTGCAAAACGATGCGACCGCCGCCTGCGGGGCGGAACTGGTGTTCGGCACGGGCGAGCGGCCCAAGGATTTTCTGTATTTCTACTTTGGCTACTTCATCGGCGGCGGCCTTGTTCTGAATGGGCAGTTGTTCACCGGGCGGACAGGAAATGCCGCCGGCGTGGGGCCAATGCCGGTGCCCGGCCCTGACGGGCGCATGCGCCGGTTGCTGTCGGTGGCGTCCATGTCCGTGCTGGCCGATGCCATGGACCAAGCGCACGAACCATCTGATCATCTTTGGGAACAGCACGATGTGTGGACCGTCAGCCCTGATGTGGTGAACGCATGGATGAACGCGGCTGCAGACGGACTGGCCAGCGCGATCCTGTCTGCGGCGACGCTGATGGAACTTGAAGCCGTGCTGATTGACGGCTGGATGCCGATTGCCATCCGGGCCGAGGTGACGCGCCGCACCGCCGCCGCGTTGCACCGCCTTGATCTGTCGGGCATCGATGCGCCCCAGATCCGCGAAGGCACGATCGGCGCACAAGCCCGCGCACTGGGGGCTGCGGCCATCCCGTTGTCGCAGCGCTATCTGATCGACCAGAACGCCGCCGCCCGCGAAGGTTAGGGCGGATCACCTGCGTTTGGTGCGTGTTGCGTCTGATCGGGTTCAGCCGATCAGACCCAACACGCTGTAAACCGCGCCCCACTTCCGCTTGACGCGCCATCTGTCCCTTGAAACACAGCGGCATGTCCCCAAATCGGGGACAACACAGAAACAGACGCGGAAAGTGATTGATTTGACCCTCGCCTTGATCGTGGCGCTGCCTTTCATCGGCGCGCTATTGACCAGTCTGTCGATCCGGGCAGGCCGCGACATATGTGCCCTCACGGCAGGTGCCGTGTCAGGCCTTGCGCTGCTTTTGCTGGCGTTGCACGCGCCTGCCGTTCTGGCCGGGCAGGTTGTCGTAACCCGCATCGACTGGCTGCCCGGCCTTGGCCTGAACGCCAATTTCATGCTGGACGGCTTGGGCCTTTTGTTTGCCGGAATGATTCTTGGCATCGGCGTTCTGGTGATTATCTACGCCCGCTTCTATCTGGCGGAGTCCGATCCGATGGGGCGGTTCTACGCGTTTATCATGCTGTTTCAGGGGGCGATGGTCGGCATTGTGCTGTCTGACAACATCTTGCTTTTGCTGATCTTCTGGGAACTGACCTCGCTGTCGTCCTTTCTGCTGATCGGCTATTGGTCGCATCTGCCCGAAGGGCGTCAGGGCGCGCGCATGGCCTTGACCGTGACGGGTGCAGGAGGGCTTGCCATGATCGCGGGCATGCTGATCCTTGGCAATATCGCGGGCAGCTATGATCTTTCCGTCATCCTGACACAGCGTGATGCCATTCAGGCCTCGGATTGGTATCTGCCCGCACTTCTGCTGATCCTGATCGGGGCATTCACCAAATCGGCGCAGTTTCCGTTCCATTTCTGGTTGCCACACGCCATGGCCGCACCGACGCCGGTGTCGGCCTATCTGCATTCCGCGACCATGGTAAAGGCGGGTATCTTTCTGATGGCACGGATGTGGCCCGTGCTGTCGGGGACCGACGCATGGTTCATCCTCGTCACCACCACTGGCCTTGTGACGATGCTGCTGGGGGCCAAGATCGCGCTGTTCAAGACCGACCTGAAGGCCGTGCTGGCCTATTCCACCGTCAGCCACCTTGGCCTGATCACCATGTTGTTGGGGATCGGCACCAAGGCCGCCGCATCCGTCGCCGTGTTTCACATCATCAACCATGCCACGTTCAAGGCCGCGCTGTTCATGACGGCAGGCATTGTCGATCACGCCGCCCACACGCGCGATCTGCAACGCCTTGGCGGTTTGCGGCACCTCATGCCCGTGACCTTTGCCATCGCCTCCATTGCCGCCCTGTCGATGGCCGGGCTGCCCCCGTTCAACGGTTTTTTGTCCAAGGAACTGATGCTGGAAGAGGCGGCACACACCACATGGTTCAATTCCCCGTGGCTGCTTGGCGTTCTGGCCACATGTGGTGCGCTGCTGTCTGTCGGGTACAGCTTTCGCTTTCTGTCTGCCGCGTTCTTTGGCCCGGCGCGCAGCGATTATCCCGACCATCCCCATGATCCCGGCTTCGGGTTGTGGTTTGCCCCGGCCCTGCTGGCGGGTCTTGTCATTGTGGTCGGCGTCCTGCCGATGACCACCGCCGCGTGGCTGGTCGACAGCGCAACCACCGCCGTGACCGGCGCGCCCTTCACCGTCAAGATTTCCCATTGGCACGGCCTGTCTGCACCGGCCTTGTGGATGTCGATCGGTGCCATCGGCGGTGGCATGATGATTGTCGGGGCCCATGCCCGCCTTACGCGCTTGTGGCAGGCCACGCCCCGCCCCGATGCCAAGCGCCTGTTTGACGCCATCATCGAACCCTTCGCTGCCCTTGCACAGCGCCTGACCGATGCCCTGCATGATGGCGCGCTGACCCGTTACATCGCCATCGCCACGCTGACCATCGTTGCCGCCGGTCTCTGGGCGTTTTCCGGTGGCAATCATGCGCCTGGCACACGCGCCGCAACCGACGTGCCGTTTGCCGCCGGTGCCGGGTTTATCGTCCTCGTGGCCGCCGTCATTGCCATCGTTGTTGTCCACCGCGACAGGTTGCTCAGCCTTGTTCTTGTCGGTGTCATCGGCCTGTTCATCTCGGTGGGTTTTGCGTGGTTTGCGGCCCCCGACCTTGCCCTGACGCAAATCACGGTCGAGGTGGTGACCGTCCTTCTGATGCTGATTGCCCTGCGCTTTCTGCCTGCCAGGACCCCGCAGGAAAGCAGCCTGCCCCGCAAACTGCGCGACGCACTGATCGCTGGTGTCAGCGGTGTGGCGGCGGCCTCGCTGACCTATGCGCTGATGCTGCGCGATGCCGCCTTCCCCGTGATTTCGGGCTTTCATCTCGCACAGTCCAAACCCGGTGCCGGGGGGACCAACGCCGTCAACACCATCATCGTGGATTTTCGCGGCTATGATACCTTTGGTGAGATCATCGTACTGGGGATCGCCGCTCTCGTGATCTACGCGCTGACCGAGGCGTTGCTTGCCCCCGGCCACGCCAATACCCGCCTGATGCCCCTGTGGCCCGCTGGCAATCGCGCCGGTGACCGGCATCCGATCATGATGGTCGTCGCCACGCGGTTCCTGTTGCCGATCGCGATGATGGTCGGCGTGTTCATCTTTTTGCGCGGGCACAACATGCCCGGTGGTGGCTTTGTCGCCGGGTTGATCTTTGCCATTGCCCTTTTGCTGCAATACATCGCCAGCGGCTTTGCCTGGAGCGAGGCGCGTCAGCGTGTATCCTACCACGCCATCATCGGCAGCGGGATGCTTATCGCCGGAATGGCGGGGGCCGGGGCCTGGCTGTTCGGCCTGCCGTTCCTGACATCGGGCTTTGAATATGTCGACCTGTGGCCGCTGGAAAAGTTTGAACTCGCCACCGCCGCGATCTTTGATCTGGGGGTGTTCCTGACCGTGCTTGGTGCCGTGATGCTCGCGCTGTCGTCATTGTCGCGGTTTGCCATCCGCGCGGGCGACCGGACAAATACCCAAGCATTCGACATCGACCCATCGCCCGGGGGGGCATGATGGAATTGCTGATTGCCATCACCGTGGGGTTGCTGACGGCTGCGGGGATTTACCTGATGCTGCGCCAGCGGACCTTTCCCGTCATCGTCGGGCTGTCCCTGCTGACTTACGCTGTCAACGTGTTCATCTTTGCCTCTGGCCGCCTCGCCATCGGCTTGCCACCGATCATCCGCGATGGGGCGATGGGGTATACCGATCCGCTGCCGCAGGCCCTTGTCCTGACCGCAATCGTGATTTCATTCGGGATGACAGCCGTGATCCTGATCATGGCGCTTGGGTCCTACCTTGAGGCGGGCGATGACAAGGTCGATGCCCCCGATCAGGGTGCAGCGCAATGATGTCGCACTGGATTATCGCGCCAGTCGTGCTGCCCGCCATGATTGCGTCCCTGATCGTGCTGTTTGCGCGCCACCACCTGCGCGCACAGCGCATTGCCGGTGTCGTCGGCAGCGCGGCCCTTGTCGCGATATCAATCGCCCTGCTGCACGCCAGCACCCTGCACGACCCCGAGGTGTATTTTCTGGGCGACTGGCCCGCGCCCTTCGGGATCGTTCTGGTACTGGATCGGTTGTCCGCGATGATGGTGGCGTTGACCGCATTTCTGGCATTGATCATCCAGTTCTATGTCATCGGCACCGGCTGGGACGCGCGCGGCAAACACTTTCAGGCGCTGTTGCAGTTTCAGGTGATGGGGATCTGTGGTGCCTTTCTGACGGGTGACGCCTTCAACCTGTTCGTGTTCTTCGAGGTGCTGCTGATCGCGAGCTATGGCCTGATGGTCCATGCGGGCGGGCGTGAAAGGCTGCGCGCGGGCGTGCAATATGTTGCCTTCAATCTGGTCGGATCGACCCTGTTCCTGTTTGCGCTGGCCACGATCTATGCCGTGACGGGCACGCTCAACATGGCAGACCTTGCCGTGAAAGTTGCAACCCTGCCCGCAGGCAACAGCGCCCTGATCCGTGTCGCGGGCGTGCTGATGATCATGGTCTTTGCGATCAAGGGCGCGCTTGTGCCGCTGCAATTCTGGCTGCCCGGCACCTATGCCAATGCGCCCGGACCCGTGGCCGCCCTGTTTGCCGTGATGACCAAGGTCGGGGCTTATGCCGTGATCCGGATGTTCACCTTGATCTTTCCGCCAACGGTTGCGGCCACAGGCGGCCTGTTTGCCGACCTCTTGCTGCCCGCCGCGATTGCCACACTGATCCTTGGTGCGGTCGGGATCATCGGGGCCACCACGCTGTCCCGTCTGGCCGCGTTCGCGGCGATCACCTCGATGGGTACGGTGTTCATTGCCGTCTCGGCCTTCACCCCGCAGGCCACGGCGGCGGCCTTGTATTACATGGTGCATTCCACGCTTGCCGGGGCATTGCTGTTCCTGATCGCCGATCTGGTCGCCGCACGGCGCACGGATGGATCGCTGCGGGCACAGCGCCCTGCCATCGCGCAGGCCGGGCTGATTGCGTCTGTGTTCTTTATCGCCGCGATTGCGATGGCCGGGATGCCGCCGCTGTCGGGGTTTGTCGGCAAACTGCTGATCCTTGATGCCATGCGCGATCAGGCCCCCCTGATCTGGAGCATTGTTCTGGGGACATCACTCATGATGATGATCGGCTTTGCCCGCGCCGGATCGACGCTGTTCTGGAACGTGACGGCGGACCCCGCTGCCCCGCATCCGCCACAGGCCTTGGCGTTTGCCGCCGTCTTTGCACTGATCGCCAGCATGGTCGCGCTGACGTTGGGCGCTGGCCCCGTCACCGACTGGCTGAACCAGACCGCCACGGCCCTGCATACGCCCGCAGCCTATATCGACGCGAACAGGTTGGGGATGACACCATGATGCGCCGCCTGTTTCCGCACCCGTTCTTGTCGGTGACGCTGTTCGTGGTCTGGTTCCTGCTGGTCAATGAACTCAAGATCGGCAGCGCCGTGCTCGCCCTGTTCCTTGCCATCATCATCCCGCTGTTGACCGCGCCCTACTGGCCGAACACGGCCATCGTAAAATCCATGCCCGGCCTGATCGGATACTTCTTCCTTGTCTGCTGGGATGTCATCGTCGCCAATATTCAGGTCGCAAAGATCATCCTCTTCATGCCCGCCGATCAGATCAGATCCGCCTGGATTCCCGTGCCCATTGAACTGCGCACGCCCGAGGCGATTGCAATCCTGTCGGGCACCATCACCATGACACCGGGAACCGTCACCGCCGATATCTCTGATTGCGGGCGCGTGCTTCTGGTCCATGCCCTGCACGCCCCTGATCCTGATGCCGTGCGTGACGACATCAAGGCCCGCTATGAAACCCGGCTGAAAAGGATATTCGAATGATCCTGTCCTATGCGCTTGATTTTGCTTTGGGCAGCTTCGCGCTGGCCTGGCTGATGAACCTGTGGCTGTTGATGCGGGGGGCGGGGATCGTGGACCGCATTCTTGCTGTGGACACGATGGTCGTGAACAGCATCGCCCTGATCATTCTCTACGGCATCCGTTCCGGTTCGCCCCTGAACTTCGAGGCCGTGATCCTGTTCTCCATGACCGGCTTTGTCGGCACCGTTGCCTATGCAAAGTATCTGACGCGGGGGAACATCATCGAATGACCCTGCTTGACCACATCGCCGAAGTCGTGATTGCCGGGCTGTTGGTAACGGGCGGGATTTTCGGGCTGATCGGCAGTTATGGCCTGCTCCGCCTGCGGATGCCAATGCAGCGTCTGCATGCCCCCACCAAGGCCACGACCATCGGTGTCGGCTCGGCCCTGTTCGCCTCCATGCTGACATACGCCTTTCTGAAGGTCACCCCCAGCGGCGAAGAACTGCTTGTCATCGGGTTCCTGTTTGTCACGGCACCCGTCACCGCCTTGTTTCTGGCCAAGGCGCATCTGCATCTGACCGTGCCTCGGTCCGAAGTACCGCCAACCGGTACCGCGAAACCATGGGCCACCTTCAGCACCGACACGTCGGACGAATTCCGCTGAAGCCGGTTGCGCCTCGCTGTTTCCTGACCGGCAGGTCAAATACGTGGCACGGCAATACTTGCCTCGCGCCCCGTCCTCTGCGAGTTTGCATCAGCGGCCAAGGAGCGTGCAATGCTTGCCTCAACCCAGACCCTGACCCAACTGCCGCAACTGGCCCATCCGCGCAATGCGGGCATGCCGCTTGATCTGGATTGGGTCGCCTCCGTGCAGGCCAACACCTCTGCCATTGAACGGCGTGCCGCCACCATCGCCGGGCGGCGCAGCGTCAAGAAGGAATGGCAGGCGGCATGGCTGTGCAAGGCTGTCAGCCTGATTGATCTGACCACCCTGTCGGGCGATGATACGGCAGGCCGCGTGCAACGTCTGTGTGCCAAAGCGCGCAATCCCGTCGCCCCCTGGATGCTGGAACGGCTTGGCCTGCCCGGCCTGCGCGTGGGCGCGGTCTGCGTTTATCACGATATGGTCGCCACCGCCGTTGCCGCCCTTGCAGGCTCGGGCATCCCTGTGGCTGCCGTCTCCACCGGCTTTCCGGCTGGCCTGTCGCCCCTGCACCTGCGCATCGCCGAAATCGGCGAAAGTGTCGCCGCCGGAGCCGCCGAAATTGACATCGTCATTTCGCGCCGCCACGTGCTGACGCAGAACTGGCAGGCCCTGTATGATGAAATGGCCGCAATGCGCGCGGCCTGTGGCGATGCCCATGTCAAGGCGATCCTTGCCACAGGCGAGTTGGGCACCCTGCGCAATGTCGCGCGCGCATCCTTGGTCTGCATGATGGCGGGCGCCGATTTCATCAAGACCTCGACCGGCAAAGAAGCGGTCAATGCCACCCTGCCTGTCACCCTGACCATGATCCGCGCGATCCGCGATTACCTCGATCGCACCGACAGACGCGTCGGCTATAAACCCGCAGGCGGGATATCCAAGGCCAAGGATGCGTTGTTGTATATGGCGATGATGAAGGATGAACTGGGCGATGCGTGGTTGCAGCCCGACCTGTTCCGCTTTGGCGCATCATCCCTGCTCGGCGATATCGAACGCCAGTTGGAACACCATTTGACCGGGCATTATTCCGCCCAAAACCGCCATGCGATGGGATGATGCGATGAACACGCCAACGGTCCGCCAGATTTTCGACACCATGGCCTACGGCCCCGCCCCCGAAGGCAACGCCGAGGCGCTGACCTGGATTGCCACGCACAAGGGCAGCTTTGGCCATTGGATCGACGGCGCGTTCACGGCGCCCGAGGCCCCGTTTGAAACCAAGAACCCCGCCACGGGCCGCGTTCTGGCCGTTGTGAGCCAAGGCTCACAGGCCACTGTTGACGCCGCCGTTGCCGCAGCCCGCCGCGCGCAAACCAAATGGGCCCGCACGCCGGGATACCAACGCGCCCGCATCCTGTATGCCCTTGCCCGTCTGGTGCAGAAACAATCACGCCTGTTTGCCGTGCTGGAAACCATGGACAACGGCAAACCGATCCGCGAAAGCCGGGATATCGACATTCCCCTTGTCGCGCGACACTTTTACTATCACGCAGGGCTTGCGCAGCTGATGGCGTCTGAGCTGCCAGATCAGGTGCCGCTTGGCGTTTGCGGGGCCGTCATCCCGTGGAATTTTCCCTTGCTGATGCTCGCATGGAAGGTCGCCCCCGCACTGGCGGCGGGCAATACCGTTATCCTGAAACCCGCCGAATATACACCGCTGACCGCCCTGCTGTTTGCCGAATTGTCGCAACAGGCGGGCCTGCCAAAGGGCGTTCTGAACATCGTCACCGGCGATGGCGACACGGGCGCTGCCTTGGTCGATCATCCCGGCGTTGACAAGATTGCCTTCACCGGGTCCACCGCCGTTGGGCGCAAAATCCGCATCGCCACCGCAGGTACAGGCAAGGCCCTGACGTTGGAGTTGGGCGGCAAATCCCCCTACATCGTGTTTGACGATGCCGATCTCGACAGTGCCGTCGAAGGGCTGGTTGATGCGATCTGGTTCAATCAGGGGCAGGTCTGCTGTGCGGGCAGCCGCCTGTTGATACAGGAAGGCGTCGCCGACCGGTTTTACACAAAACTTAAACGCCGGATGGACGGGTTGCGCATCGGCGATCCGTTGGACAAATGCATCGACGTCGGTGCCATCGTTGATCCCGTGCAACTGGATGCCATCCGGGCCATTGTCGACGCCAATACCGACGGCGAGATGTATCGCGCCAACTGCCCCGTGCCGGACGGGTGCTTTTATCCCCCGACCCTCATCACCGGACTGTCCGCCGCCAGTACCCTGATGCAGGAAGAAATCTTTGGCCCCGTC
>JANNKX010000208.1:0-2036 GCA_031396505.1 Rhodobacterales bacterium | reverse complement strand
GAAGTCAGGAGCGGCGCAGATGGCTGGGCGGGTGGCCGAACTGGGCGCGAAAGGCACGGGCAAGGGTGCTGGGTGCGGAAAAGCCGGTGCGCAGGGCAATGTCGGCAAGCGGGTGGCGCGTGTCGGTGAGCAGGCGGCGGGCGGTGGCAAGCCGCAGTTGCAGGGCATAGGCGCCGGGGGTCAGGCCGAGGTTCTGGCGAAACAGGGTTTCGAGGCGGCGCGGTGACAGGTTGAGGCTGGCTGCGATGCGGGCTGTGGGTTCGGGGGTTTCGAGGTTTGCCTCCATCCGCGCGATGGCGGTGGCGACGCGCGGATCGAGACGCGGGTCGGCGGGCGGCGTGATCTGAGGATCGGTGCCGTCGCGGGCGGTGGTGATGAAGGAGGCCGCGACCTGCAGCGCGGTGGCGGCCCCGTGCCGTGCGCGGATCAGGTGCAGCATAAGGTCGGTGGCGGGGGCGGCCCCGCCTGCGGTAAAGCGTTTCCGGTCGATCACATAGCGGTCTGGCAAGACGGCAACATCGGGGTGGGCTGTGGCAAAATCCTCATGATCCTCCCAGTGCACAGTGGCCTTGTGACCGGACAGAAGCCCGGCCCGCGCGAGCACCCAGCCGCCCGCATCAATACCGCCGATGGCCCGGAAGCGGGGGGCCATGCGTGACAGATCGCGGATCAGGGGGGCGGTGGCCATTTCCGACTGGCGGTATCCGGCGATGACGATCAGGGCATCGGCCCTTGCGCTGGTCAGTGGCCCCGAGGACGGCAACTCGATCCCACATGTTAAGGGGATCGGCGCGCCACCCGGCGAAACGACGCGCCAGCGGTAGGCATCTGTGCCAAGGTGACGATTGGCGGCGCGCAGCGGATCGAGGGTGCTTGCGACCTCAAGAATACTTGCCTGTGGCAACACGAGCAGGGCGAGGGTAAGCGGATCGGCAGAAGGGGCGAAGATGGTTGCGGTTTGTGCCATGAAACCTTCGTAATGTGCAAAGCGTGCCCGCGCAATGCGGTTAGGGTGATGCGAGCAACCGGAGGATTCACATGCCACTTGCCATGAACCGCGAGGTTTTCATCACCTGTGCCGTGACGGGGTCGGGCAGCACGCAG
This sequence comes from Rhodobacterales bacterium, assembly GCA_031396505.1. Lineage (GTDB taxonomy): Bacteria > Pseudomonadota > Alphaproteobacteria > Rhodobacterales > Rhodobacteraceae > JAAFHS01. Next base: position 932 of record JANNKX010000208.1, on the reverse strand, counting down.
GACCGCAGCCCGCATGTGCCGCGATCCCCGGCGCAGATTGCCGAAAGCGCGATTGCGGCGGCGAAGGCGGGGGCGGCGGTGGTGCATTGCCATGTGCGCGATCCCGACACGGGCAAGCCCAGCCGCAATCTGGCGCTGTACCGCGAGGTGACGGAGCGGATCCGCGACAGTGCGACGGATGTGGTGTTGAACCTGACCGCAGGCATGGGGGGCGACATCTATTTTGAGGGGTCCGAGGCGATGGGGGCGATGGGGCCACGGTCGGACATGGCGGGGGCCACGGAACGGGTGGCCCATGTGGTGGAATGTCGGCCCGAGATCTGCACGCTCGATTGCGGCACGATGAATTTCAACGAAGCCGATTATGTGATGGTCAACACACCCGGCCTGCTGCGCGATATGGCGCGGCGGATGACGGCGGCGGGCGCACGGATCGAGATCGAGGCGTTCGATACCGGGCATCTGTGGTTGGCAAAGGAGCTGGTGCGCGAAGGCGCGATCCCGCATCCGGTGCTGGTGCAACTGTGCATGGGGGTGCCGTGGGGGGCACCCGATGATCTGCACACCTTCCTTGCGATGGTCGCAAACGTACCTGCCGACTGGCACTGGAGTGCGTTTGCCATCGGGCGGCATCAGATGCCCTATGTGGCGGCGAGCGTTCTGGCAGGGGGGAATGTGCGGGTCGGGCTGGAAGATAACCTGTGGCTTGGCAAAGGCGAGCTGGCGACCAACGAGGCGCTGGTCGATCGCGCGGTCGGCATCATCGAGCGGCTGGGGGCGCGGGTGATCGGGCCAGACGAGGTGCGGAAAAAGCTGGGATTGGTGAAGTGGGCTCCAGAATGAAAGCGGCGATTGTTGGTGGCGGCGTGATCGGCGGCGGCTGGGTCGCGCGGTTTTCGTTGCACGGCTGGGACGTGCAGGTGTTTGACCCG
>JANNKX010000188.1:0-2914 GCA_031396505.1 Rhodobacterales bacterium | reverse complement strand
CAGCCACGGCATGATCGACGCATGCTGTGCGTAGAAATGTGTAAGGTCGGGGATCAGATCCTTGACCACCGCCATATGCGGCAGCGGGTAGATTTTCACATCGCCGCGCACCTCATCCAGCCCGTAAATGCAGGCCAGCGTGTTGATGCCGTCGATATTCATGGCACAAGATCCGCAGATGCCTTCGCGGCAGGAACGCCGGAAGGTCAGGGTCGGATCAATTTCGGATTTGATCTTGATCAGCGCGTCCAGAACCATGGGGCCGCAGGTATCAAGATCGACGAAATAGGTGTCCACGCGGGGATTTTCGCCATCATCGGGGTTCCAGCGGTAAACCTGAAACTTGCGGACATTCTTGCCCTCGGGTTTCGGCCATGTCTTGCCAGTGCGGATTTTCGAATTTTTCGGCAGTGTGAACTGGACCATTTAACCTCTCCGATCAGGAAATGAGGAATAGCTGCGCGCGGGGTTTTGCCCGGTCTTGCGGACGACGCAGGTGTTGTAGACGGTTTCGGGATCGGCCCCGCGCAGGAAATCCGATGTGATAGTGATCTCGCCGCGCGCATAGGCACCGCCGTCGGTGGATGCACCAAGGCCAACCTCGCCGCGCGGGGCTTCGGCCTGCCGGGCGCGGTCAAAGCACTGCCGTTCGGCATCGGGCAGTGAGATCGGGCCACAAGCGGCCAGCAGCAGCAAAGGGATCAAACGTCGCATCACAAACCCCCGCTGCGCGGCAGGACGGGCGCACCGACAGATGCAAAACAGCCCAGCGTCGCGGGGCGCGCGGCGATGGTCAGCACGGATTGCACGGTGGTGGTGCCTGCCACAGTGGCCACATCGCGGGCAAGGGCGCGGATTTCTTCGGGGGCTGCGTTATCAAGGATGCAGGCCGTCGCACCCTGCGCCTGCGGGCCGGTCATGTAATCGTCTAGCACGGGTGTCACGACCGTTTCCGCCGCCTGCCGCGTGACACTCTCGGCGAGTCGCGCGGGCGAGCAGGCGGCGAGCACACAGGTCAGGGCGATAAGACGGCGCATCAGTACACCCGCGCTTTGGGTGCGATCTTCTTCATGTCGATGCCTCCCTCGGCTGCCGTGGTCAGCGGGTCCAGATGCACGGGGCGTGCACCAAGTGTGACCTTCACCCCATCGACATAGGCCAGCGAATGCACGCGCCAGTTTACGTCATCGCGGCTGGGGTAATCTTCATGCGCGTGTGCGCCACGACTTTCCTTGCGGGCCTCAGCGGCCACAATCGTGGCCAGCGCGTTCGGCATCAGATTGGTCAGTTCCAGTGTTTCCATCAGGTCGGAATTCCAGATCATCGAACGGTCGCTGACCTTGATATCGGCCATTTTTCCGGCCACGGCGGTCATCTTTGCAACACCTTCGGCCAGCGTCTTGTCGGTGCGGAAGACGGCGGCGTCATCCTGCATGGTTTTCTGCATTTCCAGCCGCAATTCGGCTGTGCCGATCTTGCCATTCGCATGGCGCAGGGCATCAAAGCGGGCCAGGGATTTGTCCACCTCGGCCGTGTTGACCGGGGCCACAGCGTCCTTGGGATTGACCACTTCACCCGCCTTGATCGCCGCCGCGCGGCCAAACACCACAAGGTCGATCAGGGAGTTTGAGCCGAGGCGGTTTGCGCCATGCACCGATGCACAGCCCGCCTCGCCCACGGCCATCAGGCCGGGAAAGATCGCGTCGGGATTGCCGGGCTGGGGGTTCAACACCTCGCCCCAATAGTTCGTGGGGATGCCGCCCATATTGTAATGCACTGTCGGCAGCACCGGGATCGGTTCCTTCTGCAGATCGACGCCTGCGAAAATCCGCGCGGATTCGCTGATCCCGGGCAGGCGAAGATCCAGCGTTTCCTTTGGCAAGTGGTTCAGGTTCAAATGGATATGATCCTTGTTCGGCCCCACCCCGCGCCCTTCGCGGATTTCAATCGTCATGCAGCGCGACACCACATCGCGGCTCGCCAGATCCTTGTAGGTCGGCGCATAGCGTTCCATGAACCGCTCGCCTTCGGAATTGGTGAGGTACCCACCCTCGCCCCGCGCGCCTTCTGTGATCAGACAGCCCGAACCATAGATACCCGTCGGGTGGAATTGCACAAATTCCATATCCTGCAGGGGCAGCCCTGCCCGCGCGACCATACCGCCGCCGTCACCGGTGCAGGTATGCGCGCTCGTCGCGCTGAAATAGGCGCGCCCGTATCCGCCCGTCGCCAGCACCGTCATCTTGGCATTGAACACGTGGATCGTGCCATCGTCCAGCTTCCACGCGACAACGCCGGTGCAGCGGCCATCCGTCATGATCAGGTCAAGTGCGAAGTATTCGATGTAGAATTCCGCATTGTTTTTCAGGCTTTGCCCATACAGCGTATGCAGAATGGCGTGCCCCGTGCGGTCGGCGGCAGCACAGGTGCGCTGCACCGGGGGGCCTTCACCGTATTCGGTAGTATGGCCACCAAACGGGCGCTGGTAAATCTTGCCGTCTTCAGTGCGCGAAAACGGAACGCCGTAATGTTCCAGCTCGTACACCGCCTTCGGCGCCTCACGCGCAAGATATTCCATCGCGTCGGTGTCGCCCAGCCAGTCCGACCCCTTGACGGTATCGTACATGTGCCACTGCCAGCTATCCGGCCCCATGTTGCCAAGCGACGCCGCGATGCCACCCTGTGCAGCCACCGTGTGACTGCGCGTCGGGAACACCTTGGTCACACAGGCCGTGCGCAGGCCCTGTTCGGCCATACCCAGCGTGGCGCGCAGCCCCGCACCCCCGGCGCCCACGACGACCACGTCATAATCATGCACTTCATACGGATAGGCGGTCATGTCAGTCCCTTTTACAGTGCAATGCGTACAAGTGCGAACAGCCCGGTTGCCGCAATAACGGCAGATAGTGCTGTG
>JANNKX010000179.1:0-19713 GCA_031396505.1 Rhodobacterales bacterium | reverse complement strand
CCCTCTCCCCTGACGGGGACCCGTCCCCGACAATCCGCGCCCCGCACGACCCGCAGAGGAGCCCCTGCGCCCATGACCCATTCCGCAATGGATGCCGCTGCCCGCGCCACGCCGCCCAACCTCGCCCGCCGCATCCGGGGCCTGTCTGACCGCACCATCGCCTGGCTGTTTGTCGCCCCCACGATCTTTTTGCTGCTGGCGATCAACATCTTCCCGCTGATCTGGACAGTCTATCTGTCTTTCACCGACTACCGCGCCAACCGCCCGAATCGCGAGGTTGAATGGGTGGGGCTGGAGAATTACCAGAAAATCCTGACGGATGACGGCATCTGGGCCAACATGCAGGCCACCGCGCATTTCCTGTTCTGGACGATCTTCTTTCAGGTGCTGATCGGATTCACACTGGCCTGGCTGATCAACAAGAAGTTCAAGGGCAATGATCTGTGGACGACGCTGATCGTGCTGCCGATGATGCTGTCACCCGCCGTGGTCGGCAACTTCTGGACCTTTCTTTATCAGCCGCAAATCGGCCTGTTCAACTATATCATCGAATTTTTCACCGGCACGCCCGCGTCATCCTTTGAAATGCTCGGCACCACGCAGCTTGCCCCTTGGGCGATCGTGATCGTCGACACCTGGATGTGGACGCCGTTTGTGATGCTCATCTGTCTGGCGGGCCTCAGATCGATCCCCGATTACATCTACGAGGCGGCCGAGGTCGACCGTGCATCCAAATGGCGGCAGTTTTGGACAATCACGATCCCCATGGTGCTGCCATTCCTGATGCTGGCCGTGCTGTTCCGGGGCATCGAGAATTTCAAGATGTTCGATCTGGTGGTGCAGCTGACCGGCGGGGGGCCGGGGTCTGTCACGGAACTCGCCTCGATCAACCTCAAACGTGAGGCGTTTGAGAAATGGCGGACAGGGTATTCAAGCGCCTATGCGATCATCCTGTTTGTCACCGTGTTTGGCCTCGCCAGCATTTACGTCAAGGCCCTGAACAAGGTGAAGGAGCGGTGATGCAGTCGTTCGTGATCTCTCGCGCATCCCCCAATCCCGATCGCCTCGCCACAAGGGGGAGGGGCGGCGCGCGATCCTGTGATCGTGTCGTCTCGCCAAGGCACCTCCCACCCCCCTCGTGGGGGCGGGTCGGGGAGGGGGGGCATCTCGCCGCCAGTGATTTTCATCCAGCCGGGAACGCAGCATGAGCGCCTATTCCATCACAGAACCCACGCGCCGCGCAAAGTGGGTCGCCGGGACGATTGTTATCGTCTACGCGCTGATCACGCTGTTGCCGTTGGTCTGGATCGTGCTGACGGGATTCAAAACCCCACCAGACAGTATCAGTTATCCACCCAAGGTGATCTTCTCGCCGTCGATGGAAGGCTATGTGAATCTGTTCACGACGCGCAGCCGGATTGCCGCCGATGATCTGGCTGCCCTGCCGCCGCCCGACACCTGGTATGATACCATCGTGCGTGACCGCAATATGGTCATCGTTGGCCCGTCCAAATTCGGCGAACGGTTCCTGAATTCCGTGATCATCGGCTTTGGCTCCACCGCCTTGTCGATCATCCTTGGCACCCTTGCCGCCTATGCCTTCAGCCGGTTTCGCGTACCACTCAAGGATGACCTTTTGTTCTTCATCCTCTCCACCCGGATGATGCCGCCGATTGCCGTCGCGATCCCCATCTTCCTGATGTATCGCAGCCTTGGTCTGTCGGACACGCATCTCGGCATGATCCTGCTGTATACCGGCGTCAACATCAGCCTTGCTGTCTGGCTGCTGAAAGGGTTCATCGACGAAATACCGCGCGAATACGAAGAGGCCGCGCTGATCGACGGCTACACGCGGTTTCAGGCCTTTCGCAAGGTGGTGTTGCCACAGGCCGCGACCGGCATCGCATCCACGGCCATCTTCTGCCTGATCTTCGCCTGGAATGAATACGCCTTCGCGGTCCTTCTCACCTCCGGCACCGCCCAGACCGCCCCGCCCTTCATCCCCACCATCATCGGGGTCGGCGGGCAGGATTGGCCTGCCGTGGGCGCCGGGGTCACGCTGTTCCTGCTGCCGGTCATGGTTTTCACAATCATGCTGCGCAAACACCTGCTGCGCGGGATCACATTCGGGGCGGTGCGCAAATGAAATCATCTCTATGGAATGTAGACGCAATAAAGACGCGTTGTAGATCGTCGGTTTTGCGACTTTGGGGGCAACCATGACCCAGTTCCTGTCCGGCCTCATCCGTCTGCGTCGCGGCCCGTGGGAACTGCTGGCAAGCATCCTGATTGGCCTTGGTGTCTTGATGCTGATGCAACCTTTTGCGCTGTGGCTGTTCACCTACAGCTTCATCGTCACCCTTTTTGGTACGGTGATGTTCATCATCACCAGCCATTTCCCGGAGTAGCCCCGTGGCCGAAATCATCATCCGCAACCTGCGCAAGGAATTCGGTGCCTTCACCGCCGTGCAGGAATCGTCTTTTACCATCGGTGACGGCGAGTTCTTCATGCTGCTCGGGCCGTCCGGCTGTGGCAAGACCACCACCCTGCGCATGATTGCCGGGCTTGAATTGCCGACCTCAGGCGAGATTTTCATCGACGGCGAAGAGGTCAGCCAGAAACCCGCCAGCCAACGCGATATCGCCTTCGTCTTCCAGATGTTCGCGCTGTACCCACATATGAACGTGCGCCGCAACATCAGCTATCCCCTTGTATCACAAGGGCTTCCCGCAGCCCAGGTCAAGGCCAAGGTGGCCGAGGTCGCGCGGATTCTGGGGATCGAGGCGATTCTGGATAAACCCGTCGGCGGCCTGTCTGGCGGCGATCGTCAGCGCGTCGCCCTTGGCCGGGCCATTGTGCGCGACCCCAAGGCCTTCATGATGGATGAACCGCTTGGCGCGCTTGATGCCGAGTTTCGTGAACACATGTCCGAAGAACTGCGCGCCCTGCATGACAGGATGGGGGCCACAACCGTTTACGTGACCCATGACCAGTTGGAGGCGATGCAGATGGGCGACAAGATCGTGGTGATGAACCACGGTGTCGTCGAACAGTTCGGGGTGCCGCAAGACATTTATGATCACCCCGCAACCCTGTTTGTCGCCGATTTCATCGGGTCGCCGTCGATGAACTTTCTACGCTATGACGGCGCGGTCAGGGCAGGGGACACGACCGTGTCGTTAGGCGGCGTGACGATGCGCACGCCTGAAATTCAGGCGGAGGCGGCACCGGGCCCGCGCGTCTTTGGCGTGCGCCCCGAACATGTCCACCTGACTGATGCAGGCATGTATCGAGGTCGGATCGAGGCGTCGGAATACCTTGGCACCACCCAGATTGTTTCCCTTTCTTCGCCAAACGGCAATCTGAAGGCCCGCGTTCCCTCGGGTCAGGTCGCAAAAGTGGGCGAAATGGTCGGGCTTGACTTCAACTCTTCCACCATCTCGATCTTCGATGAAACCACTGGCCGCGCCTTGCGCACTGCCGCAAACGCACGGGTGCTGCATGGCTGAGGTCCGCCTGACCAATCTGTCGAAATCCTTTGGCGCAACCCGCGCCTTGTCGGACGTGTCGATGACCATTCCTGATGGCGCATTTGTCGTGCTTCTTGGGCCAACCGGGGCCGGCAAAACCACGACATTGCGGATGATCGCGGGGTTGGACCGTCCCGATCAGGGCGATGTCGAAATCGGCGGGGCCAGCGTGATGAACGACACGCCCGCGCAACGCGACATCGCCATGGTGTTTCAGCAATATTCGCTTTACCCGCATCTTTCGGTGCGCGACAATCTTGCCTTTCCGCTTCGCAGTCCCGTCCTGAACCTGCCAGAGTCTGAAATAACGAACAAGATCAATTCAATAGCTGATGTTCTTCGTATTTCACACAAGCTAAACAATAAGGCCACCCAATTGTCAGGTGGGGAAATGCAGCGCGTCTCAATCGGGCGTGCCCTAGTCCGCAATCCACGTATTTACCTGATGGATGAACCACTGTCCTCACTCGATGCCAAACTCCGCACCGAATTGCGGATCGAACTTAAACGCATCCACGCCGAATTGGGGGCGACCTTCCTTTATGTGACCCATGACCAGATCGAGGCGATGACCATGGCCACCCATGTTGGTGTGCTGGATGCGGGCCGCCTCGTGCAATTCGGCACCCCACGTGAAATTTACGACAACCCCGTCAACATCTATGTGGCGACGCGTCTGGGCCAGCCGCGGATCAACATTCTGCCGGCAACCGCCTTTGGTCCCGCCCCGTCAGGCGCCACGCAGATCGGCCTGCGCCCCGAACATATCGTCGTCGGCGACGGCCAGCCCGCCAGAATCCGCCGCGTCGAACATTTGGGCGATCAGACGCGTCTGCATCTGGTCATGGGGGCGCATGATCTGATCACGCTGACCGATCCGCACACCGCACATCGCGCTGGCCAAGACGTGCAGATCCACCCGGCAAACCCGCTGTGGTTTGATGCGGCGGGTGCGAGGATAGCCTGAATATAACTGCGTAAGGAGTTGATTATGAAACAATTCATCAATGCCAAAGATACCCTTGTGACCGAGGCGATAGATGGTCTGATCCGCACATCCGGCGGGCGTCTGGCGCGGCTGGACGGCTATCCGCATATCAAGGTCGTGGTGCGCACCGATTGGGACAAGTCCAAGGTTGCGCTGGTATCGGGCGGCGGTTCGGGACACGAGCCCAGCCATGCGGGCTTTGTCGGACAAGGCATGCTGACGGCGGCGGTCTGCGGTGAAGTGTTTGCCAGCCCGTCAGTCGATGCAGTGCTGGCGGGTATTCTGGCGGTGACGGGCAAGGCGGGCTGCCTGTTGATCGTCAAGAATTATACGGGCGACCGGCTGAACTTTGGCCTCGCTGCGGAACGCGCGCGCGCCTTTGGGTTGCAGGTCAGCATGGCCATCGTCGATGATGACATCGCGCTGCCACACTTGCCGCAGGCGCGCGGCGTTGCGGGCACACTGTTTGTGCACAAGATCGCCGGAGCCGTGGCCGAGGCGGGTGGTGACCTGACCGCGGTGACCCGTGCCGCGCAAAAGGTGATCGTCGGTGCGGTCAGTATCGGCATGTCGGTGGATACCTGCACGGTACCGGGCAGCCCCAAGGAAGACCGCATTGCAGGTGGCAAGGCCGAACTCGGACTTGGCATTCACGGCGAGGCTGGCGTGCAGCAGGTGAATTTCACCGGCGCAAAGGCTGCGATCGCGATGGTGGTGGACAAACTGCTGCCGCATCTGCAGGGCACCGATCATGTGGCACTTCTGAACAACCTTGGTGGGGCCACGCCGTTAGAGATGTCGGTTCTGGCCGAGGAACTGGCGCGGTCACCGCTTGGTGCCCATCTGAAATGGATCATCGGTCCTGCCGCCTTGATGACATCGCTGGATATGCAGGGGTTCTCGGTATCCGTGCTGCCGGTCAGCCCGGATGAAGTGGCGGCTCTTGCGGCCCCCGTTTCACCGCCCGCCTGGCCGGGGTTGCACGCCATTGTCGATGTGCCGATCCGGCCGTTGCCCGATGGGTTGGCTCCGATCAAGGCGGTTCCTTCGGCGCATCCGGCGCGCCGCGCCTTGATCGACAGCTGTTGTGCCGCGCTGATCGCGGCGGAACGTGACCTGAACGCGCTGGATGCGAAATCCGGCGATGGTGATACCGGATCGACGCTTGGGACAGCGGCACGCGCACTTGTGGCGGCGCTTGATGTCCTGCCGCTGGCCGATATCACCCAAGCCTACCGCGCCATTGGCAATGAGCTGAGCCAGACCATGGGCGGATCGTCCGGCGTGCTGCTGGCGATTTTCTTTGCGGCCGCGGGGGACGCCAGTGCCTCGGGCAAGGGCTGGATCGCGGCGCTGCAGGTTGGGCTTGAACGGGTGATGCAGGTCGGCGGGGCGGCCCCCGGCCACCGCACCATGATCGACGCACTGGCCCCGGCCCTTGCGGCACTCTCCGGGGGCGTGCAGGCCGCAGCCCTTGCCGCCCGCGCCGGGGCTGATGCGACGGCGCAAATGACCGTCGCAAAGGCCGGACGCGCCAGCTATCTGTCGGAAGACAAACTGGCAGGCCACGTCGACCCCGGTGCCGAAGGGGTGGCGCGGCTGTTTGAACATCTGGCGCGCGCGTAACCTTTGACTTCGCCCCCGATTGCCGCTTTGCTGTGGCAAACGGGGGGACCATGACACCGACAGACCGCGTCAAGGCGTTGCCGATCTGGCAGGGCGCTGCGCATATTGCCCCCTTGCCGGGCGGCATCACCAACCAGAATTTCGTCGTGACCGACGGGCGTGGCAAATCCGTAGTGCGGATCGGCGGTGATATCCCCGTGCATCACATCTTTCGCAGCACCGAACTTGCCGCATCCCGTGCCGCGCATGCCGCCGGTGTTTCACCCGCCGTCCGCTATCATGCCGATGGCGTGCTGGTGATCGACTTCATCACCGCCCGCACCCTGACCGTTGCCGATCTGTGCGACGACGCCCAGCTTGATCTGGCGTTGGACATTGTCATCCGCGCGCATCGCGACATCCCCCGTCATCTGCGCGGGCCTGCGCCGCTGTTCTGGGTCTTCCACACCTTGCGCGATTATGCCGCCACCCTGCGCGATGGCGGCAGCGCCCATCTGACCGATGACCTGCTGGCAGATGCGGCCGAGCTGGAGGCCGAGGTCGGTGCCATTGACCTCGTGTTCGGCCATAATGACCTGTTGCCCGCCAATTTCCTGCATGACGGCACCCGCATGTGGCTGATTGACTGGGAATATGCGGGCTTCAATTCGCCGCTGTTTGATCTGGGGGCCATCGCCAATGCTGGTCTCACGCCCCAGCAGGAATCCCGCATGCTGCGCCGCTATTTCAACCGGCCGCCCGATGCGCAACTGTGGCACCGTTACCGCGCGATGAAGGCGGCAAGTGCCCTGCGTGAGGCGATGTGGTCCATGGTGCAGGAAATCCACTCTGACTTGCCCGTTGACTTTGCCGCCTATACCGCCACCAACCTTGCGGCCTACCGCGCGGCGTTCGACGCGTTCCGCCATCCATGAGAGACCCCATGTCAAACCTGCCCACCACCGCGCGTGCCGTCATCATTGGCGGCGGCATCATCGGATGTTCAACCGCCTACCACCTTGGCAAACTGGGCTGGACCGATACCGTCCTGCTGGAACGGAAAAAGCTGACGTCTGGCACCACGTTCCATGCGGCGGGGCTGGTGGGGCAGTTGCGAACGTCTGCGAACATTACGCAATTGTTGGGGTATTCGGTCGATCTGTATAAACGGCTTGAGGCGGAAACCGGCTTGAACACCGGCTGGAAAATGAATGGCGGCCTGCGCCTTGCTTGCAATGCAGAACGCTGGACCGAAGTAAAACGTCAGGCGACCACCGCGCATTCCTTCGGGTTGGAGATGCACCTGTTGACCCCGCGTGAGGCGCAGGATCTGTGGCCGCTGATGACGATCGACGATCTGGTGGGTGCGGCCTATCTGCCGACCGACGGACAGGCCAACCCGTCTGACATCACCCAGTCCCTTGCCCGTGGCGCGCGCATGGCGGGGGTGAAGATATTTGAGGATACACCCGTCACCCGGATCATCGTCGACGAGGGCCGCATCACCGGCGTGGAAACGCCAGAGGGCACGATCCAGTGCGAAAAAATCATCCTGTGCGCGGGGCAATGGACACGCCGTCTTGCGGCGACGGTGGGCGTCAACGTGCCGCTGGTATCGGTGGAGCATCAGTACATGGTGACCGAGGCCATCCCCGGCGTCACATCAACCCTGCCCACCCTGCGCGACCCGGATCGGCTGACCTACTGGAAAGAGGAGGTTGGGGGTCTGGTTTGGGGCGGATATGAACCGAACCCGAAACCGTGGGCAAAAGATGGCATCCCGGACGGGTTCCACTTTGAACTGCTGACGTCAGACTTTGAACACTATAGCCAGTTCATGGAGGACGCGATTGCCCGCGTGCCCGCGCTGGCCACGGCGGGCGTCAAGCAATTGATCAACGGGCCGGAAAGTTTCACGCCCGATGGCAATTTCATTCTGGGCGAGGCACCGGAATTGCGCAACCTGTTCGTCGGCGCGGGTTTCAACGCCTTTGGTATTGCGTCAGGTGGCGGGGCGGGCATGGCACTGGCCGAATGGGTGGTGCAGGGGGCGGCGCCGTTTGATTTGTGGCCCGTGGATATTCGCCGCTTTGGCGCGGTGCACCGCAGTACTGACTGGGTGCGCACGCGCACGACAGAGGCTTACGGCAAGCATTACACCATTGCATGGCCCGGTGAGGAGATGCAGTCGATGCGCCCCACGCGGCGGTCGCCGCTGTATGGGCATCTCGCGGCGGCAGGCGCGTGTTTTGGCGAAAAGCTGGGATGGGAACGGCCGAACTGGTTTGCGGCACAGGGTGAAGACCCGGTTGATCGTTACAGCTATGGCCGCCCCGGCTGGTTTGACGCGGTGGCGCGGGAACATCATGCGGCGCGGAACGCGGCGGTGCTGATCGATCAGACGAGTTTTGCCAAGTTCATCCTGCAGGGGCCTGATGCGGCAAGAGCTTTGTCGTGGATCGCGGCGGGGAATGTGGACCGTGCCGTGGGCAGCCTGACCTATACCCAGATGTTGAACGCCAAGGGCGGGATTGAATGCGATCTGACGGTGGCGCGGATGGCGCAGGATCAGTTCTACATCGTCACCGGCACGGGTTTTGCCACACATGATTTCGACTGGATCGCGCGCAATGTTCCGGCGGGCCTGAACGCGCAACTGTTGGACGTGACGTCGGGGTCGGCGGTGCTGTCGCTGATGGGGCCGAACGCGCGGCAGATTCTGGCGCGGGTCTGCCCGGATGATCTGACGAACGACGGTTTCCTCTTTGGCACGGCGCGCAGTATCAGCATCGCAGGCTGCCCGGTGCTGGCGCTGCGGGTGACCTATGTGGGCGAGTTGGGGTGGGAGTTGCATTTGCCCACCGACATGGCAGTGACGGTTTACACCGCTCTGATGGCGGCGGGGGGCGATCTGGGGTTGGTCAACGCGGGCTACCGCGCGATTGAAACGCTGCGCCTGGAAAAAGGCTATCGGGCCTGGGGATCGGATATCGGGCCGGATCATACACCGGTCGAGGCGGGACTGACGTGGGCCTGCAAGATGAATTCGGAGGTGCCTTTTCTGGGGCGCGACGCGATTGCGGCGCAACTGGCCGGTGGCGTGAAAAAGCGGCTGGCGGCGTTTACGGTTGACGACCCGGCCATCGTGCTGCTGGGGCGCGAGACGATTTACCGTGACGGGCAGCGGGTGGGCTGGCTGTCGTCGGGGGGGCATGGGCATACGGTCGGGAGAGCGATCGGGATGGGCTATGTGCGCCATGCCGGTGGGGTGACGACGGATTTCATCACGGGCGGGACATATGAGTTGGAGGTGGCATCCGCGCGGGTGGCGGCACGGGTGCATCTGAAACCATTGGTGGACCCTGATAATTTGGCTGTGAAGGCATAAAATTGACGGCTGTCAATTTTCAATGTTCATCATATATATCAATAACATAGATTCTCAAAACAAGGCTAAATTCACATCTTGTTAATATTTGGGATCGGCGCCATTCAGGCATGCAGCACGATCACATCGCGGGCCGAAAGGCTGACTTCGGCGGTTGACCCGACGGCGGGGGGCGGGCTGTCGGCGCGGTTGAACGTATCCAGCGCCACCGATGCGCCCGCCACGCGGGCCCGGACGCGGATCACCGACCCCATGAAATGCACGTCTTCGATCATCGCGGGCAGCACAACCTCGCGCCCCTCGGCCCGGCCCAGATGCACCGCTTCGGGGCGCAGGGCGATGGCGACGTGGGGCGCATCGCGGAACGGGGCCAGCAGGGTCATCGCCACGCCATCAAGGCTGATCCGGCCTTCTGACGCGTTTTCGACTTTCGCGTCGAAGGTGTTGAGCGTGCCCACGAAATTCGCCACGAATTTGGTCGCAGGGCGGTTATACACCTCAAACGGGGTGCCGACCTGTTCGGCAATCCCGCCGTTCATCACGACGATCCGGTCAGACATCGACAGCGCCTCTTCCTGATCATGGGTCACGAAGATGGTGGTAATGCCAAGGCGGCGCTGAATTTCGCGGATTTCACTGCGCAGGCTGACTCTGATCTTGGCGTCAAGCGCCGAGAGCGGTTCATCCAGCAGCAAGACCTGCGGTTTGACGGCCAGCGCGCGGGCAAGGGCCACGCGCTGCTGCTGCCCGCCGGACAGTTGGAACGGAAAGCGGTCGCCCAGCGTGGGCAGGCCGATGAGCCCGAGCATTTCGGTCACGCGCGCGTCAATTTCGGCCTTTGGCAGGCCCTTGACCTTCATCCCGAAGGCCACATTTTGCGCGACCGTCAGGTTGGGAAACAGCGCATAGGCCTGAAACACCATGCCGATGTTGCGCTGGTTGGGGCGCAGGCCCACCACATCCTTGCCGTCAATCCGGATCGCGCCTTGCGAGGGGGTCTCGAACCCCGCCACCATGCGCAGAACGGTGGTCTTGCCACAGCCCGACGGGCCAAGCAGCGACACGAATTCGCCCTTTGCGATATCCAGATCAAAATCCTTGACCACCCTGGTGGTGCCAAACGATTTTTCCAGATGCGAGATCGTCAGGAAGGCCATTATCGTTGCGCCCTTGTGTGCTTTGAAAATCGGGTTGCAAGCTGGATCAGGGCCATGCAGGCCCATGTGATGGCGAAGGCAAGTACGGCCAATGCTGCGGGTTCATAGGCCTTGTTGCCGCCCATCCAGACCATATAGGGGCCAAAGGCAGGGCGGTTCAGCAATGCAGCAAAGACGTATTCGCCAATCACGATGGCAAATGTCAGAAACGCGCCCGACAGCACGGCCACCAGCACGTTGGGCAAAATCAACCGGGTGATGATGGTAAACCATCCGGCCCCCAGCGATTGCGCGGCCTCTGTCAGGGTGCCAACGTCAATGCTGCGCAGGCCGGTATCAATGGCGCGGTACATGTAGGGCAGGGCGAGCGTGGCATAGCCGAACATCAGCAGGATATCGGTGCCAAAGGCCGAGCCGGTCAGCGGCAGCCAGCTGGAGGTGTTGTAAAGGCGGATATAGCCGAACACGATGACGATGGGCGGAATGACCAGCGGCAGCAGGGTGATGAATTCGACGATGGGGCGCAAGCGGGGCAGTTTCAGGCGGACCCAGAACGCGGTTGGCGTCACGATCAACACACCGAACACGATGGTGAACAGGGCCATGATCGCGGAATAGACAAAAGTCTGGTGAAACTGCGGGTCTGACAGGACGTTGGTATAGGCCTGAAAGGAATATTCGCCGCGCCGGGCGCGCAGTGAAAATTCGAACATGCCGATCAGGGGAATGAAGAAATACAAAAGCCCCCCGCCGAAGGCGACCCAAGACCAGAACCGGGGAGAGCGGATCATTTCAACCACCGTTCGGCGCGGGCGCGCAGCACGATATAGACAAGGTTGGCGATGCCGGTGATGACGATCATGCCAAAGGCGACGGCATAGCCAAGATGCGGGTCCTGCAACACATCACCACGAATCTGGGCAAACAGGATGATCGGGATGATTGACAAGGATGATCCGGTCAGGGCCATGGCGGTGGCGACGGCACCGAATGCATTGGCAAACAGCAAGGCAAAGGTGCCCAGAAGCGATGGCCAGAGCACGGGCATGGCAACCATGCGCCAGTATTGACTGCCCGTGGCCCCCAACATTTCGGCGGCCTCGCGCCATTCGCGTTTGAGGCCGTCAAGGGCGGGGGTGATGATCAGGATCATCAGGGGGATCTGGAAATAAAGGTAGGTCAGGGTCAGGCCCAGAAAGCTGATCAGGTTAAAGCCAAGCCCGGCAAGATTGATGCCGAACACTTCCTTCAACACGACAGTGACTAGGCCAAGGCGGCCAAGCGTTGCGATAAAAGCGAAGGCAAGAGGCACACCGGCAAAGTTTGAGGCGACGCCGGAAAACGTCAGCATGGCATCGCGGATCCAGGATGGCAGGCCGCCCTTGGTGACGGCGGCAGCCATGGCAAGACCGATCAGGCAGCCAAGGAAGGCGGTGAGCAGGCTGATCTTCATCGACAGCCAGAAGGGATTGATGATTTCGGGCACAAACAGGCCGCGAATATTGGCAAGGGTGACGCTGCCATCGGGGGTGCGGAATGCGCCGATGACGATATTCAGGGTGGGCAGGATCAGAAACAGAAAAGCAAAGATCAGGAAGGGCACCACGCCAAACCACGTCAGCGAGAGGCGCTGCACAGGATTTGTGGCCGGGGGGCGGGTTGCGGCGTCGGTGATGGTGGCATCGGTCATCGGGTGGGCCTTGCAAAGGATGCGCCCGCCCCGGTGATCAGGGGCGGGCGCAGGATCAGATCATTCGGCGACGACGGCGCCGACCTTGGCATCCCAGCCTTCGGTCACGACCGTTTTGTTGGCGGCCTGCTGATCAACTGACGGGAAGATGGCGCGGGTATAGGCCTCGGCCGGGGGCAGGGCATCCAGCAGTTCCTGCGGCACGGCACCAGCGGCGACCATGCTGTTGAAACGTGCGGTGTGGCAGTAGCCCGCGACATAGCCGTTCTGACCTTCGTCCGAGAACAGATGTTCCATCCACAGCTTTGCCGCGTTTGGATGCGGGGCATAGGCGCTGATGGCCTGCACATAGACACCGGCCAGAACCGGGCCTTCGGGGATCACGACCTCGATCTCGGGGTTGCCGGCAAGGCTGTCGCGCCATGCCAGCAGGTTGTAGTCCCATGCGGCGACGATGGGGGTCTGGCCTTGGGCGATGGTGCCTGCCTTGCCCGACACGGGTACAAAGTTGCCGGCGGCGTTCAGTTCGGCCATGAATTCAAGGCCTTTGGTGCCGCTGTCAGCGCCCGGTTCTGCGCCACGCGACATGCCGGCCGACAGGATGGCAAGGATCGCCTGGTTCGATGCACGCGGATCACCGGTCAGTGCGAAGGACGCGGCGTAGTCGGCTTTCAGCAGATCTTCCCATGTCGTGGGCGTAGTTTCGATCAGGTCTTTGTTCACACCAAAGGCCATCACGCCATAATAGGCGCCATACCAGTGGCCATCGGCATCTTTTACGTCGGCGGGGATTTCATCCCATGTCGAGACTTTGTAAGGCTGGGTCAGACCTTCGGCCTGTGCCTGCGGGCCGAATGCCAGACCCACGTCGATGACGTCGGGGGCTTGCGGGCCGGTGTTGTCTTTGTTGGCGCGGATCGCCTCAAGCTCGTCAGCCGAACCTGCGTCGGGGTTCAGTTCATTGACGGTGATTTCGGGGTATTTTGCCTTGAACGAGGCGATGATGGCGCCATAACCGCACCAGTCATGGGGCAGGGCGATGGTCGTCAGCATCCCTTCGGCTTTGGCGGCGGCGATGATTTCGTCCATCGACTGGGCTTGCGCCATGCCACCCGCAACAAGTGCGATCAGGCTTGCGCCTGTCGCGATCATATTCTTCAGTTTCATGAGGTATCTCCCCTAAAAGGTTCCGCGTCGTCCCGCTTTCGGTTCTGCCCAACGGACCGCGCGAGACGGCTTTTGTAACAGGAATGTAACAACCGAAGTTGCGGGCTGGCAAGCCTCGTTAACTGCCCAATGTAACGGTTCTGCGAAGCTACGGCGCCGCTTGTGACGGCGTGTTCGGGATCAGGGTCGAAAAGTGGTCGCAATGCGCCGCTAAACGTTATTCATTACAAGACCTTCAAAGGTGATCTTTACCCATCAAAGCGGGTGGTGCCGCGACGCTTTTCATCCACCGGTTGCGTCAAAATCGCGGCCTGATGGGCGCGCTGATCGCAGTTTGCGCGCGGGCAGATACGGCAGTTGATACCGATCGGTGTCATCCGCGCGCGGGTCAGGGTGAATGCTTCAGCATAGCCGATTTCGGCGGCGTGTTCGATCGTGCAGCCAAGCGCCACGGCAAGCCGGTTGTCCTGCCCGTGCCGTTCGAACGTAGGGCGGTCAACAGTGCGCGAGAACACGCAATACTGCGTATTGTCTGGCATTTCAACGAATTGCGGGACGATCTTACCGGGCGAGCGGAACGAGGTATGAATATCCAGACGCGGGCAGGCCCCACCATATTCGGCAAGGTGAAAGTCGGTGGCGTTAAACCGTTTGGTCACATTGCCGCCCTTGTCGATCCGCATGAAAAAGAACGGCACCCCCTGCGCGCCGTCACGCTGCATCGTGGTGGCACGGTGGCAGGCCTGTTCAAAGCTGACGCCAAAGCGGGTGGCAAGGTGGTCAAGGTCGTATTTCGTGGCGCGCGCCTCGGCCAGATAGGTGTCATAGGGCATCAGCACGGCGGCGGCAAAATAGTTGGCCAGTTCAACGCGCAAGCGGGCAATGCCGCGCGGATCGGTGATGTCAGAGCGTGCCACCAGCCCGTCAAACAGGGCGCGCAGTTCCAACAACCCGGCCATATGCACCAGTTGGAAAATGCGGTTGGTATGATCCAGCGCCTCGGACAACAAAATCTCGCGCCGGACCTCATCATACTGGCGCAGCGTTCCGGGCAGATCGGTCACCGAAGCAAGGCGCACTGTCACCCCGACCTTGTCGCGGAGGCGGGCCTTGATCGCGGCGTAGATGTCATCGCGGGCAACGGGCGCATCCCAAAAGGTTTCGGCGGCGCGTTCCAGATCGGCAAAATGGTTGCGATTACGGCGAAACACATGGTGAACGGCCGCTTCTGGGCTGGTGGACAGCAGGGGGGATTCGCTTTCCGACAGCGACAGCAGATGGTCGGTTGCCGCCTGATAGGCCTGATGCAGACGCAGAAAGGCGGCGGTCAGATCGGGCGAATGCACAAGGGCCGCGCGCAGTTGCGACAGATCGGGGCGGGCGGTGGCAAACAGCGGGTCCAGCATGGCGGCGCGCAAATCGGCAAGCTGCCCCGCACCGTCATCTTCGGCAATGTCGCGCCAGTCGACGCCGTAGGTTTCAAACAAACGCAGCAAGACATGGACCGATACCGAGCGTTCGTTGTTTTCAAGCAGGTTCACATAAGATGCGCTGATGCCCAATGTGCGGGCCATGGCACCTTGGGTTTCGCCACGTTCCTGGCGCAGACGCCGCAAGTGGGGGCCGATAAAGGTTTTCTGCATACGGCTGCACCCATTCCTGAAACTGTTACTATTACAATATTACAGAAATTTCATTGTGTAAATTTTCGCGTTTACAGCAGAACGCAGTTTGCCTTTGCACAACGCCACGCTTGCGGCATGCGTTTGCAGGCGTTTAAGGTTGTGGTGCGGCATGACCGCAAAAAATGCTGTGTCAGACGCGAATATAACATAAGGATCAATAGGATGAGCCACACTCTTTACCCGCTGCGCAAGGCGCGTTTGCAGCGTTCGGAACTGGCGGTTCCGGCCAGCAACCCGTCGATGATCGACAAGGCGGCAGAGAGTGCTGCGGATTTCGTGTTCCTTGATCTGGAAGATGCAGTGGCCCCGTCGGAAAAGGAACAGGCGCGCAAGAACGCGGTGCAGGCGCTGAACGATATCGACTGGGCGGGCAAGGGCAAGACGGTTTCGGTGCGGATCAACGGGTTGGATACGCATTACATGTACCGCGATGTGGTTGATATCATGGAACAGGCGGGTGACCGCGTGCATACGCTGCTGGTGCCCAAGGTGGGGGTAACGGGCGATCTGTACATGGTCGAGGCGATGGTCAACCAGATCGAACAGGGCAAGGGCTATACCACCCGCGTCGGGTTGGAGGCGTTGATCGAAACGGCGCTTGGCATGGCGAATGTGGAGGCGATTGCGCAATTTGGCGGGCGGCTGGAGGCGCTGCATTTCGGTGTTGCCGATTATTCGGCATCGATGCGGGCGCGGACGACGAATATCGGTGGATTGAACCCGAATTATCCGGGCGATCAGTGGCATGCGTCGATCACGCGGATGGTGATTGCGTGCAGGGCTTATGGCTTGCGCCCGATCGACGGGCCGTTTGGTGATTTCAATGATCCCGACGGGTACAAGGATGGTGCGCGGCGCGCGGCGGCCTTGGGCTGCGAAGGGAAATGGGCCATCCATCCGTCGCAGGTGGCCTATGCGAACGACGTATTTTCGCCGCCAGAGGCGGAAGTGACCAAAGCACGTCGGATCATTGCGGCGCTGCGCGAGGCTGAGGCGCAAGGCAAGGGGGCGGCGCAACTGGATGGGCGCATGATCGATGCGGCATCCGAAAAGATGGCGAATAATGTGCTGGTGGTGGCGGAAGCCATCGCGGCAAAGGGCTAGGGGGGCAGGATGGACATTCACGAACATCAGGCGAAAGACATCCTTGCGCGGTTTGGCGTGCCGGTGCCGCAAGGCGGTGTGGCGTTCAGCCCCGAACAGGCGGCAAGCGTGGCACGGGGGTTGGGGGATGGTCCCTATGTCGTCAAGGCGCAGGTGCATGCAGGTGGCCGTGGGGCGGCAGGCGGGGTCAAGCTGTGCCGGTCGGTAGACGAGGTGCAGGACTTTGCGGCGGGCCTTCTGGGGCGGCAGTTGGTGACAAAACAAACCGATGCCAACGGCAAGGGCGTCTACCGGCTATGGGTGGAGGCGGCATCTGACATCGCCAAGGAAATGTATCTGGGCTTTGTGCTGGACCGGGTGTCGGAACGGATCATGATCGTGGCATCGGCCCATGGCGGTATGGAGATCGAGGATCTGGCGGAAACGGACCCCGGCAGCCTGCGGCGGATGATCGTGGATCCGGCTGTTGGATTGTCGCAGTTTCAGGCGCGCGAACTGGCCTTTGGTTTGGGGCTGGAAGGCAAGCAAATCAACCAGATGACGACCGTTCTTCGCGCCTGTTACCGCGCTTACCGCGACCTTGATGCGATGATGGTCGAAATCAACCCGCTGGTTATTACCGGCGCGGGTGATCTGGTGGCGGTGGATGCGAAGATGAGCTTTGACACGAACGCGCTGTATCGGCGCCCGGAGGTGGCGGCCTTGCGTGACCGCAGTCAGGAAGACCCGCGCGAAAGCACGGCGGGCGATCACGGGCTGGCCTATGTGGGGCTGGAGGGCGATATCGGCTGCATCATCAATGGTGCGGGCCTTGCGATGGCCACGATGGACATGATCAAGCTGGCGGGGGGCGAGCCTGCGAATTTCCTCGACATCGGCGGCGGGGGCCAGCCCCGAACGCGTGGTGCGGGCCTTTCGCACAGTGCTGGGCGACCGTAATGTCAGCGTGATCCTTGTGAACATCTTCGCGGGCATCAACCGCTGTGACTGGGTCGCCGAAGGGGTGGTGCAGGCGTACAAAGAGGTCGGCTTGACCATTCCCGTGGTTGTCCGTCTTGCAGGGACCAATGTGGATGAGGGCAATGCGATCCTGCGCGCGTCAGGCCTGCCTTTGATCACCGCCGACACACTCGCCGAGGCGGCCGCAAAAGCGGTGGCCGCGCGTCCCGGCATCGCTGCGTAACGGAGGATAACATGGCCATTCTGATTACTGAAAAGACCCGCGTCATCGTGCAGGGCATGTCCGGTCGCATTGGCGCGTTTCATGCCGCCGACATGATCAAATACGGCACCAACGTGGTGGGCGGTGTCACCCCCGGCAAGGGCGGCGAGACGTTCCTTGGCCGCCCGCTGTTCAACACCGTGCGCGAGGCGGTGCAGGCCACGGGTGCCGAGGCAAGCCTTGTGTTTGTGCCACCCCCGTTTGCGGCGGACGCGATCATGGAGGCGGCGGATGCGGGCATCAAGACGGCGGTGAACGTGACCGACGGTATCCCGAGCCAGGACATGATGAAGGTCAAGCGGTTCCTGTTGCGCTATCCCGAGGCGCGCAAGATGCGGATGATCGGGCCGAACTGCGCAGGCATCATCAGCCCCGGCAAGGGTTTCATGGGGATCATGCCGCCGCATATCTACATGGCAGGACGCGTCGGCATCGTGGGGCGGTCGGGCACGCTGGGCTATGCAGCGGCAAGCCAGATGAAGGCGCTTGGCATCGGGGTGTCAACGAGCGTGGGCATCGGCGGCGATCCGATCAACGGGTCGAGCTTCAAGGACATACTGGAGTTGTTCCAGAACGACCCGGAGACTGATGCCGTGATGATGATCGGCGAAATCGGCGGCCCGCAAGAGGCCGAGGCAGCGGCATGGGTGCAAGGCCGTATGACGAAACCGGTGGTGGCCTATATCGCGGGCCTGTCAGCCCCCAAGGGCCGCAAGATGGGCCATGCGGGAGCGATCATCAGCGCGTTTGGCGAATCCGCACAGGAAAAGGTCGAAATCCTGTCGGCGGCAGGGATCACGGTCGCCCCCAATCCGTCGTCCATGGGCGAGACGATGGCACGGGTGTTGGGGGTGCGGGCGGCGGCGTGATGAGGTGTCCCACCGTGGGACAGGAATAGGACACAATGATTTCAATGAGTTAGTGGTGAGCGTTAAGGAATTGGAAAGGTTTGCGCTTGTGGGCGCGTTGTCCTCGTTCGTATGACGGCATTGTCGGCCCGTAATAATGTGCGGACTTTCCGGGCACAAAGCGGCGCACACGCGTTTGCCGGTCCCATGTTCCACGTGACAGTGGAACGCGTGCCGATCAGACGTCCACACCTTAACGACCTGCTGCTCGACATGCGCGGGCGCGGCGTCGTCCGTTTACAAATTTCATTACCGAAGCGCGTGCCGCAGGACGAGACACCGGTATTCTTGGCCTGATCTTGATTGACGGATAGGACGGCCCGTCGGGCATCCCAACGTTTAAACGCCGAGCATCGATGTTGCAAAGCAGGCCAAAAACGCGAGGGCCGCCCAGAAGGATGGCCCGCTTACGTCTCGTAGCTATTCGAGAATTTTGGCTCCGGCGGTAGGGTCCGCAGCAAATCCGAAAAAACCAAACGAAAACAAGGGTTCGCCCCCTGCGAAAAAACCCTCGGACCTGCATAGTGCCCATCGGAGCGCCACAGTCAAGGGGACATGGTCTTATGGTGCGTGCGGGTTGATGGGTGCTGGTTTCCGGTCGAGCGCATCACCCTTTTGCAACGTCAATGAGACCGGGAACGAAGACGTGGATGATTTCATCTGGGCATTCATCAAGCCCAGCCAAGAACGACGCTACTGCTTTCAGATCGCCCTCTCTGTGGAGTTGGAGAAGCGCGTCAAGCACTTGGGTGGCAAGGGCAGGAGGGAGAAGTTTGGCGCTGGTCATCTTACGCTCCGATGCGTGGGGGTGGACAGTCGAAGTGGGACCATCCGCGCAAATGACAAGCCCCACAGAGGGCTGCAACATTGCGTTTCTTCATGCACCAGTTTGGTTTCGAACCAGGGCGGGAAGACTTGTCCGACGTGCTGTTGGCCATGGCGACCAAGAACCCGTTCAATCCCATCGTGGACTATCTGGACGGGCTGGAATGGGACGGCAAAGACAGGGTGGATGCTTTGTTCTCCCGCTACTTCGGGGCGGCTGACGGCGCATACGAACGCGCGGTCGGGCGAAAGCTGTTGGTTGCCGCCGTTCGGCGGGCGCGGCGACCGGGGGCGAAGTTTGATACGGTGCCCATCATCGAAGGGATACAGGGGACGGGCAAGACCTCAGCCCTGAAAATCCTTGGCGGTGGATGGCACTCGGATGCCGAACTGGGCCGGGTGGATGGCAAGGACGCGCCCGCCGTTCTACAGGGTGTCTGGAT
>JANNKX010000170.1:0-4350 GCA_031396505.1 Rhodobacterales bacterium | reverse complement strand
GAAAACGCCAAGTTTCGTCTTTGCCCCCTATATTGCCGAAGCGGGGCCTGACCTTGCCGCGATTGGTGCCGAACTTGATGCCGTCTTTGATGCCATCGCCGCAGATGCAACTGATATGCCGTAATATAGCCCTGAAAAATCGCTGTTAAACGTACCCCTTGCGGCATTCCACGCAGGTTTTTTTGACAGCGAAAAAGAACAATTGACAGCCGTCAATCTTGCCGGATCGGGGTGTCAGACAAAGATCACGTCGTCGTAAAGTTGTGCCAGTGATGACACACCGATCACGCGCACCAAACTGCCGTCGGCCAGATCAAACAAGATGTGGCCACGCGTGACCGTAGCGAACTGATTGATGAAATCTTCGATACCCGCAAAGCCGTCTGTGAGTTCCGCTACAAAGGAAAGGGTATCGACGTTGTCAACAAAATCCGTGATCCGGTCAGTACCAAAGCCCGGTTTGAACACGAAAACATCCGCGTCCCCGCCACCGGTCAGAACGTCATTGCCGCCGCCGCCCTCCAGCGTGTCATTGCCCGTGCCCCCATCCAGCCGATCGGCCGCACCGCCCCCTATGATGCTGTCATTGCCCGCCTCACCCCGCAGCATCCCATGGCCATCCGCACCGTTCAGCACGTCTTGCCCCACACCGCCAAACAGATCGTTGAGCCCTGTGCCGCCCTGCAGCAGGTCATCGGCCAATCCACCCAGCAACCGGTCATTGCCCGCGCCACCATCCAGCGTATCAGCCCCACCAAAGCCTTGCAGAACATCATTGCCGCGCATCCCGTGCAGTGCATTGGCACTGTTGCTGCCAGAAATACGGTCTGCGCCATCGCCCGTGACCACATTTTCAAACTGCCCGCCATCTGTGAGCGTGGCCCATTGCGCGCCAGCCACCCGGATCGTGCCATTCTGTTGCAGGGCAAGGTCAACATTGCCCGCGATGGACGACAGGTTGAGCCAGTCTTCGCCGCCATTGGTATCCGCCAAGACCCGGTCGCGCCCGCCATTCCAATTGGCGGCACCCGCACCCGTGATCGTCAAGAAATCCTTGGTGATGTGGTGGATGTCGTTATCGGGAAAATCGGGAACGGACCCGTAAAAGTCGACAGCAAACTGCGTGATCGTACCGGGATTAGCACCGCTCATTCGACCGGACACCTCAAGCGACCAACGGCCTGCCAGATACATCCCAACGGCGTGCGCAATCCCGAAGGTCCACGTAAATCCGTTTGATGTGTTCCAAGTGCCATTCTCATCAAGAAGACTGTCGAACGAACTGAAAAACTGAAATCTTGTTCCATCGGGTGCCAACAGGGCAAAGTCGACATATTCATCATTGATCTGAAGAACCGGAAGAAAACTGAAGCTAACCGTGACGTCTATGTGCTCAATCCGCAAATCTTGCGCCACGTCCAGAGACGGCTGCTGGCCGCCTTGAAAGGCCTCAACGCTATAACCTTCCGGCGTGCTGACCCGGTGGGTCTGCTCGTTGGCCGATGTTCCGAGTGCCCCACCCCAAAGCCCCCAGACCTCGGCCATCCTGACGGCAGCAAAGGCATCGACACGGCCGTAACCGTAGTCGCGGCTGATCGCATGGCCGCCACCGTTCCAGTTGCCGCTGCCCTGACTGGTGAAACCTTCGACTTCAAACCCCGCCGCACCGCCAAGGCCCGATCCTGTCAACGCCGCCGATGTTGCCAATATCTCGCGCACATCACGCCAGCCTAGGGTTTCGTTGGCGTCCAGCATCAGGGCGATTACCCCCGATACCACGGGTGCTGCCGCCGACGTGCCGCCGAAAGTCGATGTGTAATCTCCCGCCGCGCCATTTGACGTGGCATAACCGTCTTGCCCGGTCAGATCGGTTGTGACAGAAGCCGCCCCCGCCGAAACAAGGATGTTGATACCATAGTTCGAATAACTGGTCACCGCCCCGGTCTGCGTCAGGGCGGCGACGCTGACCACATAACGCGACCCGTTGATCCCCTCGCCGTTGGCGTTGGTTGCCTCGTTTCCTGCTGACTTTACGATCACCGTGCCCAAACCGCCACGACCGATATCGGCGGCAAAGCCGAATGCCAATTCTGTCGCTGCCGCTACCGAGCCCGGATCACTGCGATTCAGGAACGTATCAAAATACGGGTCATAGCCCCAACTGTTAGACATAATGTCATAACTTGCGGCGTGGCGATATGCTGCTGTTTCAACTTCCGAAAAGTCGAAGAAAGCCGTATCCGACAGCAAGTTCACACCCGAAACCAGCGCGCCCCAGGCAACGCCAACCCCGCCGATCCCATTGCCCGCTTCTGCCGCGATCAAGCCCGCGACGGATGTGCCGTGACCGTCGGCATCGCTGCCGGGGAAAACGTTGATGGGATTGGGGTCGAGCGGCCGTCCCGATACAACCTCCACAAAATGCAACGACGCGTCATAGTTGTCATTCAGGTCCGGATGACTGTATTGCAGCCCGTCATCGTAGACACCTACGGTGATCCCGGCACCGGAATACTCATCCCAGATCGTGCCAATATCGCCCATTAGGGCAAAATGCCATTGCCGTGCAAACAGCGGGTCATTTATGGGTGGCATCGTCAAAAGCTCCACTGCGGCAAAAACCGAACCGTTCCGCGCAGGGGCAAATACACGCAGCGCTTGTCATTTGTGTGGCATAGTCTTCGGGATATTACACGGGGAATTTTGACGGGTTCTTGCGCAGGGTGACGCAGGGGTTGGCGCGATTTCGCCTGTCCGACAATCGCGGGCAATGGGCCGATTTCCGTGAACAATATATGAACATGGGCTTTCACTGGCAAAAAATGCGTCTATACTGACAGGATGAGCGGGTGGGATGAAGCAGACGCATTCGAGGCGGCGATGCCGCTGTCGCAACGTGCCTTGGCGCGCGGCGCTGCGGTGACGGCCGACACGGATTACCTGAACGATCTGAACCCGGCACAGCGTGAGGCGGTCGAGGCGCTGGATGGTCCGATCCTGATGCTGGCGGGGGCGGGGACGGGCAAGACCAAGGCGCTTATGGCGCGGGTGGCGCATCTGATCAATCAACGCAGCGCGATGCCGCATGAAATTCTGGCGGTGACCTTCACCAACAAGGCCGCGCGCGAGATGAAAACGCGTCTGGTGAATGCGCCGTTTGGCATCGAGGAACCAATCCGCTGGATGGGCACGTTCCATTCCATCAGCGTCAAAATCCTGCGCCGTCACGCCGAACTGGTGGGGCTGAAATCAAACTTTACGATTCTGGATACGGATGACCAGATCCGCCTGTTGAAACAACTGATTGCCGCCGCCGATATCGATGAAAAACGCTGGCCCGCGCGGCTGCTTGCGGGGTTGATCGACGGCTGGAAGAACCGCGCGCTGACGCCCGACCGGGTTCCCGCTGCGGATGCGAGTGCGTTCAACAACCGGGGCACGGAACTGTATGAGGCTTATCAAGACCGACTGCGGACCCTGAATGCCACCGATTTCGGTGACCTTCTGTTACACGTCGTCACGATCTTTCAAAAGCACGCGGATGTGCTGGCGCAATATCAGCGTTGGTTCAGATACATCCTTGTCGACGAATATCAGGATACCAACGTCGCGCAGTACCTGTGGCTGCGGCTTTTGGCGCAGGCGCACAAGAACATCTGCTGCGTCGGCGATGATGACCAGTCGATCTATGGCTGGCGCGGGGCCGAAGTGGGCAACATCCTTCGGTTCGAGGCGGATTTCCCCGGCGCGCATGTGGTGCGGCTGGAACAGAATTATCGCTCCACCGCGCATATTCTTGCGGCGGCATCGGGCGTGATTGCAGGCAACAAGGGCCGTCTGGGCAAAACCCTGTGGACCGCAGGCGAGGCGGGCGAGAAGGTGCGCCTGATTGGCCATTGGGATGGTGAGGAAGAGGCCCGCTGGATCGGGGATGAGGTCGAGGCGCTGCAACGCGGCGCGCGCGGGTTGAAGCCGGTTGATCTGAACCAGCAGGCCATATTGGTCCGCGCCAGCCACCAGATGCGCGCATTTGAAGACCGGTTTCTGACCATCGGTCTGCCTTACCGGGTGATCGGGGGGCCACGGTTCTATGAACGGCTGGAGGTGCGCGACGCGATGGCCTATTTCCGCCTTGCCGTCAGCCCCACGGATGATCTGGCGTTTGAGCGGGTGGTGAATACGCCGAAGCGGGGGTTGGGTGACAAGGCTGTGCAGTCGATCCAGATCGAAGCGCGTGCGGTGCAGGGATCGCTGTTGGAAGGGGCGCTTGGGCTGTTGGCCAAGGGCGGCATCGGCGGCAAGGGTGCCGGGCAACTGCGCGGCTTTTCCGACGCCGTTGCACGCTGGCAT
>JANNKX010000156.1:0-7232 GCA_031396505.1 Rhodobacterales bacterium | reverse complement strand
GCGTAAGTTCTACGGATGCACCCCGTTAAAAATGGGGGATTACCGATGCATGGGCTTTGTCATTCGACGAAAAGACGACGGCGATGTAGTTTTTCATGCCGACACCTTTTTCGGTTCCATTGCCTTTGCGGCTTTGCTGCGCGCGGCGGCGACAGCGTGGCTCAGGCTTTGCGCGGCCCCATGGGCACTTGCCAGCAGTGCGGCATTGGCGTGCTTCACCGCATCCTTGCCTTCTGCAGATTTATCCTGAACCAGCTTGCCTGCTGCGTCCAGCTTTGTGACGGCCGCCTTGAGGTCTGCTTTAATTGCCTCGGCTTTGCCATCAGCAATGGATTTCATCTTGGCCACAAGGCTGACAGCCTATGCTTGGACGGCCTGCACATCGGCCAAGGTCGCGGCATCGGCCTTGGCAATATTGGCGCTGATCTTCTTGTGCAAATCCTGCGCGTCGCGACGCACGAGGTGGAGATGTTTGAGTTGCTTGGTCACGTTGTACCTTTCGGGTTGCAGGGTGGGTTACAGGACAAGTCGCGCCATCGCGGGGTGAAGTGCCCTTTGGCCAATCTCGATCGGCCGGGCCCCCGTGATATGCGACAGGTCTGCGGTGAGGTGGGGCAGGACGCGGGCCGATACATCAGGATGATGGCTGTTGAGATATGCCCCCAGATGGTGCGCCTCGTTGCTTTGGCCATGACCGCGCCCGATCAGGACGATGCGGTCACCCGCCGTACAGGCCACAGCAATCTGTTCAAAGAATGCCAAGTCGTCCGGGTACTTTTCCTCTCGGTCGGCATCATGCGCCTCGCGGCCATCTGGTGCAGGAACTGTTGCGCTGCGTCGGGCGCGATCTCGTGGGTAGAGGCCCCTTTGCGAGCTGGATGTGTCCGAAAGACCTTTGCCCCGACATGGTCGATGGCCACGATGATGTCTGGCGCAGCCTTCGGCGGCATCTGTATGGCCCTTCCTGTTGGACCTGCACCGGTTTCGTTCCGGTCAGGTACTCATGTTAAGCGGCTCTCTGTTCGAAGGCCACTTGTGATTTCCAGCCGAGGGCTGAGTGTTTGCGGCGTGGGTTGTAGAACCCGTTGATGTATTCGAAGAGGGCAACCTCGACCTCGCGACGGGTTTGCGAGGTTCGGCGCCAGACCAGTTCTGCCTTCAATGACTTGAAGAAGCTTTCTAACGCGGAATTGTCGTAACAGTTGCCCTTTCCGCTCATCGAAACGTTGAACCCGTGCTTTCGCAGCAGCTTCTGATAGTCATGGGCACAGTATTGCGACCCGCGGTCCGTGTGATGAACGCAACCTGGCGGCGGCCTTCGGATCGCGATGGCCATGTTCAGCGCTCGCAAGGCAAGATCCTGCTGCAGGAGATTCGGCGCGATGTTGAAGGCGTGATCACTGTCGGTCGTGCGCTTGAACTTCCTGCTACGGATGACCTGGATGCCGTTCTGGCGCATCAGACGGCCCACCCGGCGCTGGCCGACGCGGATGCCCAGCTCGTTCAATTCCTCGGTCATCCGTGGCCTGCCGTAGCTGCCCAAGCTGAGGCGGTGCTGGTCGCGGATATGGGCGAGGAGCACCATGTCACGCCTCTGGCGATGCGACGGGGGCCGGTGCTTCCAGGCATGGAGCCCGCGCTCTGAAACGCCCATCAGGCGGCAAAGATGGCTGCGGGTCAGCACGCCGCGATACTCAGCAATATACTGAAACTTCACGGCTTTTGAGCCACGAAGAACATCGCCGCCTTTTTTAGCACCTCCCTCTCCTCCCGGAGTGTTCGGTTCTCTTTGCGCAAGCGCTCATTCTCCCGAAGAAGCTCGGCATCTTGTGCAGGCACCTTGGATTCCTCGGAAAAAGCCCGAACCCACTTGCCAAGGGTCGAATGCCCAACCCCCAAATCAGACGCAACCTGACGCCGTGTCAGGCCACTGGTGAGCGCAATGCGAACCGCATCCCGCTTGAACTCGGCGCTGTGTATCGCTGCCATATCCGGTCTCCTTGATGGCGAATATCGCTCTCAAAAGACCGGAACGAAACCGGTGCAGGTCCATTTTCTGTCACTCGATGGGGACGCAAATGCGCCGCGAATTGGCTGCGACCCACCGCCAGAACTACGGCTGTTTGCGCGAGATTCCAGAACCATTCGCCCACTTTGAGTTCTCCCGACGTTGCCATCGCCATCGGTCGAAGAGATCGTTCGTGTTTTGGCGGAGTTGATTGCCAAGCCAACGTAAACGCTAGATAAAAGGTGGTCATACCCTTTCCGTCGAGGTTCGCTTGACCAGAGCCGGAGGGGCATTTGGAGCCCGAAATGGGCCGGCGCGCGGTCTCTGAGGTTCGGACTGTTCTCGCAAACCCCTTTGAAAACACGGAAAATTCCGAGCCTTGTGTAGGGGTTCAGTGGTTCGCAAAGGGTAAATGGCGGAGAGACAGGGATTCGAACCCTGGGTCGGCGCAAACCGACAACGGTTTTCGAGACCGCCGCATTCGACCACTCTGCCACCTCTCCGCAGCTGGAATCGTCCTGAGGCGCGGATGTAGCGGGCAGGCACGGCTGTTGCAAGCCTATTGTTATCGCTGCACCGCAGTCACATGGCGGTGCAATCGGGTGTCTGTGCTTGGAAATCGCTGCGAACCGCACTACCTTTACGAAGGTAAATGATGAACGGATGTCCTGATGCGTGTACTGATGATCGTCCTGCTGTTGTCCGCAACGCTGTCTCACCCAAGTCTTGTTGGTGCACAGACGACCGATGCTCCACTGGCATCCGACACCCAGATTGCCGCATTGAACGACGCATTGCATATCGGCCCGATGATGGAGGTGATGCGCGACGAGGGGCTTGTCTCGGGCGTGCAACTGGCGAAAGACATGCTGCCTGACGCGGGCGATGCGCGCTGGTCCGCCATCATCGACGGCATCTATGACAGGGACGCCATGATCGCGGTGTTTACCACCCGCTTTGCCGCCGAACTGGCGGATGATCCGGACACCGTCGCCGCTGCAACCGCATTTTTCGCTTCCGACCTTGGTCAGCGCATTGTCACGCTGGAGATTGAGGCGCGCCGCGCCATGCTGGATGATGCGGTGACCGAAGCGGCCAAGGTGCTGGCGCAAGACATGTTTGCCGAAGAAGATCCGCGCATTGCCCTGCTGCAGGATTTCGCCGAGGCAGCCGATCTGATCGAGTTGAACGTGACGGGCGGCTTGAACGGCAACTATGCCTTCATGCGCGGCATGGCCGATGCGGGCGGGCCTGCGGCGCAGATGACCGATGATGAAATGCTTTCGGATGTCTGGGGCGGTGAACGCCGCGTGCGGGCGCAGACCACCGAATGGCTGTATTCCTATTTTGCCTTGGCCTACCAGCCGCTGAATGATGATGAATTGCTGGAATATGCCGATTTCTGGCGCACGCCGGCGGGCAAAAAGACCAACGCTGCGCTGTTTGCCGCCTTTAACGAAATGTTTACCGGCATTTCATCGCAACTCGGTCGCGCCACGGCACGCCAGTTGCAGGGCGATGACATCTGACACGCGCCTTTGGCGCTTGACACATCGCCGCCCTTGATTGATAAGCCGCGCATTCTGGCGGACCCTCAGGGCCTGCCGGGATTCTATTTTTAATGACGCCCCCATCAGGGGCGCGCTGTTCGAGGCGGGGTTCGGTCCCCGGAACGCCCGTGAGTACGGGGGCCACAGGACGCGGAGCAAACGAAGGGAATGACCGATGTTCGCGGTCCTGAAGACAGGCGGCAAGCAATACAAGGTGCAAGCAGGCGATGTGCTGCGCGTTGAAAAGCTGGATGCCGTGGCTGGTGCCAAAATCCAGTTCAATGATATTCTGATGCTGGGCGGTGAGACGCTGACCGTGGGCGTCCCCATGGTGGCCGGTGCCGCCGTGCAGGCCGAAGTGATCGACCAGATCAAGGGTGAAAAGGTCATTCACTACGTCAAACGCCGCCGGAAACATTCCAGCCAGCGCACCAAGGGCCACCGCCAGCACCTGACGCTGGTGCGTGTCACCGAAGTGATCGCCAAGGGTGCTGATGCAACGGGCGTCGCTGCTGCGGTGAATACCGCGCATGCGCGCCGTGCCGCGCACAACGCGGATGCAGCGCCTGTGGCCGTTGAGGCCCCCGTTGCCGCCGCATCAAAACCGAAACGCGCGGCAAAAGCCGCCGCCGCGAAGGAGTAATCCCATGGCACACAAAAAAGCAGGTGGTTCATCCCGCAACGGCCGCGATTCTGCGGGCCGCCGTCTGGGCGTGAAACTGTTCGGCGGCCAGCACGCCATTCCGGGCAACATCATCGTGCGCCAACGCGGCACGACGTGGTTTCCAGGAGCAGGCGTTGGCATGGGCACGGATCATACCCTGTTCGCCAAGGTCGAGGGTCATGTCACCTTCAAAAAAGGCCTGAAGGGACGCACCTTCATTTCGGTCCAACCAATGGTGAAAGCCGCAGAATAAGCCGAACCTTTACATATCAGATGTAGATGGGGGATCGGCCGAAAGGCCGGTCCCCCAAGTCATTTAAAAGTGACATTTCGGGGCTGGTCTTCAAGGCCCGGGGCAACCCGGCGTATCGTCTGAAGAACTGGAAAAAGGACATGACTGTCACCGGCAAAGACTTGATGAATCTTGGTTTTCCACAGGGCGTGGCCCTTGGAAAGGCATTGGACTTTGTGCGCGCCAACGGCCTTGAGGGCGATGCGCTGCGCAATTACGTGCAGGCCAACCTGCCCGCCCCGACGCTTGATCTGCAGGATGCCCCGGCCTTGCGGATCAACATCGAAGCCGATGATGATCTTGAGGCGGTCAATGTCGCCGCCGTAACCGCCAGCATGGCGGCCCTGATGCGCACGCCCACCGTGCGTGCGGGTGCCGTGATGCCTGATGCCTGCCCCGCCGGGCCTATGGGCACAATTCCGGTGGGCGGTGTGGTGGTCGCAGAAGGCGCCATTCACCCGGGCATGCATTCTGCCGACATCTGCTGTTCCGTGATGTTGACCGAATTTGAAGATGCCGATCCGAAGTCGGTCCTTGATGCGGTGCACAGGGCCACCCATTTTGGTCCCGGAGGGCGCCCCAATGGGCAGCGGTATACGATGTCGCTCGATCTGATTGATGCGTTTCGGGAAAACATGTTCCTGAACGACGCCAAGATTTTGCGTGCGGCAGTCGAACAGATGGGCACCCAGGGTGACGGCAATCACTTTGCCTTTGTCGGGCGGTCAAAGGCCACCGGGCGGGTTTGCCTTGTGACGCATCACGGCTCGCGCGGGCCGGGGGCGGGATTGTACACGCTTGGCATGCGCGCTGCCGAAGGCTTTCGCAAACGCCTGTCGCCGCAGACGCAAAAGGACAACGCGTGGCTGCCCTTCGATACGCCCGAAGGGCAGGCCTATTGGGATGCGCTGCAACTGATCCGCAAATGGACCAAGGCCAACCACAATGCCATCCATCAGGCGGCAACCGTGGGGGCAGGGGCAAAGATGCGGGATCGGTTCTGGAACGAACATAACTTTGTCTTCCGGCGGGGCGATCTGTTCTACCATGCCAAGGGGGCCACGCCGATTGCGGCGGATTTTCTGCCCGATGGCAACGGGATACAGATCGTGCCCCTGAACATGGCCGAACCCATCCTGCTGATCCGGGGCGTGCCAAACGCGGCGAACCTTGGCTTTGCACCGCATGGGGCAGGGCGTAACATGTCACGCACCGCGCACAAGCGCGCCCTTGGCACCTATGCCGATGATGCGGTGTTTGCGGCCGAAACCGCAGGGTTTGATGTGCGGTTCTATTCGGGCAACGTTGATGTGTCCGAACTGCCCAGTGCCTATAAACCTGCAGCAACCGTGCGGGCGCAGATGGAAAAATTCAATCTCGCCACGGTTGTGGACGAAATCCTGCCATATGGATCGATTATGGCGGGTGACTGGGAACGCGACATGCCTTGGCGCAAGAAGCGCACACAGGGGCGCCCGCAATAACAAGAACCCGCGCGGGGCTTTTCCCGCGCGGGCATCACGGGGCATAGCCCCACATGCGCTTTTCAGGAGGGAAGCCATGATGCTGGAAAAGATCACGATGGCAGATCAGATCGCAACCGAACGGTTTGTTTTGCGCCCTGCGCGCAAATCCGACGCCGGTCTGTTTGCCATGTATGCAGGCGACAGGCGCGTGGCCGAAGCCACCCAAGGCATCCCCCACCCCTTGCCGCCCGGCGCGGAAGAGGCGTTCGTGACGCGTGCCATGGCGACAGGCCGGGATGAGGATATCTGGGTCATCGACGGCACGCCGTCCGGCCTGCCCGAAGTGTTGGGCGTGATGAGCCTGAAGAAAATGGATCGCGCGCAGTCCGAAGTCGCCTTTTGGGTCGCCCCTGCGTTCTGGAACCTGCACATCGCGTCCGAGGCCGTGCAGGCCCTTGTCGCCGCCAACCCGCAAGGCAACAGCACGATGTTCGCCGAGGCGTTTCAGGATAATCCGGGATCGGCGCGCGTGCTGACCAATGCGGGGTTCCAGTATCTGGGTGATGCGGAAAGTTTCAGCGTGGCCCGCAATGCAAGGGTGCCAACATGGACCTACATCCGGAAACTATAGCCGTCACTGACAGGATCGTTCTCCGCCCGTTGCAAGCGGGCGATGCTGGGGCAATTGCTGCGGGCCTGTCTGATTGGGCGGTGACGCAATGGCTGACGCATCTGCCCTTTCCCTATGCGCTATCCGATGCAGAATGGTTTTTAGCCAATGATGTGTCACGCGGGGCGATGGCTATTGTTGCGGATGGGGCATTTGCGGGCGCTGTACACATCGGCAGCAACAACATGCTGGGCTACAGGCTGGCGCGCGCCTATCACGGGCAAGGCATTATGACCCGTGCAGCAGCAGCACTGGTTGGCGCGCATTTCGCCAAGGATGAAGGCACGCTTACATCCGGGTATCATATTGGCAATGCCGCGTCCTGCAATGTGTTGGAAAAGCTGTGCTTTCAGGTGACGGGGCATAGCCTTGAACGCACGGCGCGCGGCGATGATGTCGTGTTGCGGCGGATGGCCCTGACCCCCGAGGCGTGGCAAGGCCGTCGCACATGGTCATCGGGCAGCCAAACTTTAACGCAATATGAACAGAACTTGGTAAGCCATTGATTTTGCTTTGTTGAGATGATGTCCCACCGTGGGACACCACCACACCCTTCTGAAAAGCCCCCGCTTGAGGTACAGC
>JANNKX010000112.1:0-9492 GCA_031396505.1 Rhodobacterales bacterium | reverse complement strand
TTGCCATCAGCGGCAACAACACATGCACCTGCGCCATCAGCATGACAAAAGGGATCATCCCCAGAATGACCAGATACATCGGCAGGATATCAAAGTAATTCGGCACATACGTCAGCGTCAGCAACCCGATAAGGTTGTTTCCCGTGCTGTTCAGGAATGGATACAGGTTCAAGGCTGCAATGTAATTCGCTTCAAACCAGCCGGTCTTGTGCAGCGCGACCATGCACAGCAGCGTCATGAAAAACACGCCCAGATGCGCCCAATACACCTGCCACATGCGATGCATGATGCGCAAAGCACCCAGCCACCAGCCCGCCATGGAAAACACCGCGCCAAAGGCAATCGCCGAAGCCATGCCCGAACAGAACACGAAAATCTCCGTCGCGTCCGAAAATCCGAACCGCGCAGGAATCCACAAGGTCCAAGGATTGTTGGTGATATGCGCAAAAAGGATGATGTACATCGCCAGACCGCGAAAGAAGTCCAGCCGCAGATCGCGCGGGGCTTTCGCAGTCGAGATGGTTTTTTCAGACAACATCGTGGGCATTAACGCTCGCTTTTACAGGCCGTTTCCGGGATACGGAGGCCGTTAGATCGCCCGTTCCCGCGCAGACATCACCAGTTCAAGCCGCCTTTGCGTGTAACCGTCCATACAGCCAGCCCGCTGAAGTGTTCGCTCTCGCAGCAATGCTTCTGCAGCATCCACATAGCCGCCCCGCAACGCAGCCTCAATGGTAATCCGTGCAAAAACATCGCGTTGCGCATGGCTGCCACCAATCTGGCGAAGATCCGCCCGCGAATGCTGCAAGTGCAGCCAGGCTTGCGCGTATTCGCCCGCCGCAAAGGCCTGCAGCCCGTTCGCCACCTGCAATCCGGGATGCGATATGATGCGCTGCGATTCGCCCTGATCCGCGCGCGCCTGCGCCATGTGTGACACCAACTGCGCCGCCGCTGCATCCCTTTCGCCGCCAATCAGCGACAAAAGGTAATGCAGATCGGCAAATGCAAGACAGCCATCCGTCGCGCGCCCTTCCGAAAGGTCTGCAAGCTCATCCCAGCGCTGCCCGACGTCGATGCCTTCGCCTTCCAGCCGCGACAGCAGCGATGCCGCGTTGGAAATATCCCGATAGTCGTCCGTCTTGTCGGCCCGCACCTCGCGGTCGTACAGGTCAAGGGCCGCATCGAACTGCCCCAGGTCCAGATACATCAGGGCACGGTGCCACCAGACGTGAAAGCGAAAGTTGTTGCAATGCATCCACGACGACTCACGCCCGGTAAGCCATTCCAGGCCCGCTTTCGCCCGGCCTGTCATGTCATAGACATGCGCCACCGCGTGCAGGCCCCACGCGTCCAACGGGGCAAGCGCTACGCCTTCCTTGCCGGTGCGTTCCGCCCGTACATATTCGCCCGTTTCCTCCAGCGTAAAGGCATGGCAGCCAAGGATATAGCCGCGCGCCGGATGGTCGTCCCAATGCGGCAACACCTGTTCAACCGACGTGCGCATTTCTTGCGGCCGTCCCATCACGAAATGGATCGCCTGCACCATCTTCATCGCCAGTGCATCGCGCGGGTGTTCGGCCATCACCGCTTGCATCCGGCGCGCGGCTGCAGACGGATGGCCGTTCAACCAGTCATCCAGCGCATCGACAAACGCCATCTCGCGCCGCGTCGGCGTTGACCGCATCGCCGCCGCGCGGGCCGCAACCAGCGCACCGCGCGCAACGACAACCATTTCCTTGCGCCCCAGCAGCAGGCACGAAATCCCGCGGATCGCCTGTGCCAGTGCAAAATCCGGTGCTGCGGCAATCACGCTGTTCAGGTCCGGCCCCGTCGATGCCGCGTGTGACAGGATGCCCGTAATCGTCTTGTCCCATAGCGGGGCCTGCCCCGCGTCAAGGGACAGTTGCATCCCGCTCAGATCAGAAACGCCCGTCATCTCTCAAATTCTCCGCGTGATACACCGTAGCCATGACCCTGCAGAGCCCAAACTTTCAACTCACGAAACCGCAATTCACAAAGAGTTCATTCCGAACAGATGAATATTGCAGCACAATCTCCGGGCGAGCGACGGTTTTCAGGCAACATGACGTACCACCTGTCACAGTGCCTTAAAACGCCCCATCATACGCGCCCTTTGAAATCCGCGCCGCAATCAGGGTGAATGTGTCGCGCTGCATCGCCGCCACCGCCTCAACCCGCAGCGTATCTCGGTCATCCACCCACACGCCCACGCCGCCAAACGCCCGCGCCAGTGCAGGAAAATCCGTACCACCGAAATCAACGCCAAGGTTCTTGCGCTGACTGCCGCGTTGCTTCAACTCGATCAACGCAAGGCTTTCATCCACCAGCACGCACAAAATCACCGGCAGCCGCAAATCACGCAACGTCGCCAACTCGCCCGCGCCCATTTCCAGCCCCGCATCCCCCATGAACGCAATCACCGGCACATCCGGTCGCCCCATCTTGGCCCCCGCCGCCAGAGGCAGCGCGCAGGCCATCGTGCACAGTGCGGTGGATTGGAACATCTGGCGCGGCGCAAAGCTTGTCCACATCTGACTGACCAGAATCCGGTGTGCCCCGCTGTCCGCTGTTGCGATCGTATCTGGTGGCAAAACCTGCCGCAGGGTCGCAAACACCGCATGCGGACCCCAGCCCTGTGGCCCTATAAACATTCCAGCCAAGGCTGCCCGCGCCGCACCGATCTGCCCGCCCGTCCATCGCCCCGGCGCTGCATGCTTCAGTGCCGCCAGCGTATCCGCCTGATTGCCCAGCAGCGTCACATCCACCCTGTGCATTCCGTGCGTGCGCAACGCTGGCGTCACCTCGATCACCGTCTGATCGCTGCGCCACAGATTGCGCCAGCCGATCCGCATTTCAATCGGGTCATACCCCAACAGCAAAATCACGTCCGCTTCGGCAATCAACGGCACCAAAACCTTGTCCGCGCGTGGTGCCAGTCCCGCCCCGCCCAGTGACAGCGGGTCTGTCTCTGGCATCAGCCCCTTGCCCTTGTATGTCGTGATCAACGGGATGCCATGTTCGCGGCAAAACGCCGTGATCGCAGGCCCCGCCCCTTCGTTCACCGCGTCCACCCCTGCAATCGCCAGCGGCCTGTTTGCCCCCACCAATGCCGCCAATGCTGTTGCCAGATCGCGCCCGGCAGGCAGTCCCGCCCGCGTCGGTGCCGCCAGAACCGGGGCTGCCTCATGCGTCACCGCCTCGGCCACGCCAATCGGGACGTCAATATGCACCGGCCCCGGTTGCCCGGATGTGGCAATGGCAATCGCCTTGGCCATCGTCGCCCCAATCGCCCCCGCCGCCACCCGAAAGCTCGCCTTCACAACCGGACGCAGCATGGCTTGATGGTCAAACACCTGATGCGTATAGGTCTCTGCCTCGGTCGCATCAACGCAGCCCGTCACGAAAATCAACGGCACACGGTCCTGCATCGCGTTTGCCACCACGTTCACCGCATTGGCCACCCCTGGCCCCAGCGTCGCAACCAGCACCGGCAACGCCCCGGTCACATGCCACAACCCTTCAGCAAAAAATCCGCCCGCGTTTTCGTGCTTGACCAGTGTGAACTGGATGCCCGCCCGGTCCATTCCGTCAATCACCGCCAGAACTTCGCCCCCCGGAATGCCAAACGCATGGCTCGCCCCGGCCGCCGCAAGCGCCTGTCCCACAATATCTGCGCCCGTCGTCGTCATGGTATCGCTCCGATTGCGCCCGCTGCAAACAGCGCGGCGATGTCTTTGTCCGTCAGCCCAAGCACCGATTGCAGCACATCGCGCGTGTGCTGCCCCAATGTCGGCGGTGCACCTTGATAGCTGACCGGCGTGTCGCTGAATTTCAACGGGTTGCCAATCAGATCGACAGTGCCCTTGCCCGCAACCGGATGCGGCAACGTGATGCGCATCTCGCGCGCCGCCACCTGTGCACTGTCAAACGTTTCCCGCAAATCCTTGATCGGCCCTGCCGGAATGCCCAAGTCATCCAGCCGCACCAACCAGTCCGCCTCGGGCCGCATCCGCGTCAGGGCCCCGATCATCGGGATCAAGGCATCGCGATTTTGCACGCGCGCCGCATTCGTCGCAAAACGCGCATCGCTGGCCAGTTCCGGCGCGCCCGCCTCGGCCACAAAACGCGCGAATTGCGCATCATTACCCACAGCCAGCACAAACTCCCGGTCCTGCGCCGGAAACGTGCCATAGGGTACGATCGTCGGGTGTTCATTCCCGCGGCGTGGCGGCACGATGCCATCCGTCAGGTAACCCACGCCCTGATTGATCAGCCATGCAATCTGACTGTCCAGCAGGCTGATATCAATCTGCTGGCCCCGCCCCGTCCTGTGCCGCGCCTGCAATGCCGCCAATATCCCCGTCAGGGCATACATCCCGCACATCACGTCCGCGATACCGACCCCCACCTTCAACGGGCGCCCGTCACCTTCGCCCGTCAGCGACATCAACCCGCCTTCGGCTTGCGCCAGAAAGTCATATCCTGCCCGGTGCGCATTCGGCCCGGTCTGCCCAAACCCCGTGATCGAACAATAAATCAGCCTTGGATTCAAAGCCGACAGGCTTGCATAATCCAGCCCGTACCGCGCCAGATCACCCGCCTTGAAGTTTTCAACCATTATGTCGGACGACTCCACAATCTTGCGGATCAAAGCCTGACCCTCGGCCAGTGCAATATTGATCGCAACCGACTTCTTGCCCCGGTTGGCCGACAGGTAATATGCACTTTCGCGCGTGTCCCGCCCGTCACCATCCTGCACAAACGGCGGACCCCAGCCGCGCGTGTCATCCCCGGCACCCGGCCGCTCGATCTTGATGACTTCCGCCCCCAGATCGGCCAGCCCCTGCGTCGCCGTCGGCCCCGCCAGAATACGCGTCAGATCAAGCACACGCAGACCCGCCAGCGCGCCATTTTCAGGGGGATGTGTCATCGTCAGGTCACCGGATGTTGCAACGCCGCCTCCGTCATGTCCGGAATGCGGCGGCGTTGCAAGCAGCCTTGGCGGTCTTGTTACTGCAGCGGTGCCGCCGACGTGAACTTGGGGATCCCGTCCTGCGATGCCGGCGCGTCTTCAAGTCCCGTGGTCCAGTTGTTTCCGGCAAGGCTGATGTTGCCCGGCACGTCTTCTTCCCAGAAACCGACCACGTTCTGCGTGATGTTCAGGTACAGCTTCCCATCCACGATCCGCCACAGGTTCGGGTTGCCCGGAACCTTGCCACCCTTGGCCGCACCATAGGCGCAATGCCCGTCAAACTGTGGCGCAAACGCCGCCGGGTCCGCCACAAACCGGTCCCGGTTCGCCTCGGTTGCAAAGGCGAATGTCGCCCCGTTGTACTCTGCCGTGATGCTTGCCAGCCCTGGTACGGCTGCCGCCTGCGGCTGCCCGATATCCGACTGCGGCAGATCGAAATAGGCCACCACGTCATAGCCCGACACCGCGAAATCCGTCGGATCCACGTATTGCTCTCCCGCCAGCGCCGCCGTCCCCATCAAAACCGAAAACGCCGCCGCCAAAGCCCATGATTTCTGCATGCGATATCCCTCCAAAGCATGATTGCGCAATAACGCTTGCACATCCTCATGCCGAAATCCCGGCGTGAAACAGATTGTCCCACACCTGTGATTGCCAGTGTGTCCCGCGTGATCGCGGACAGGCGAGGCTGATGGCCGCACACGATGCCGCCCATACGATCCGTCCACGCTGCGGCCGTGCGAATGTGAACATTGGCAGGCGAACCTGACGGCACCATCCCCGCTATACAAGCGCGCGCATTCCCCCTATACGCCCACAGTCGGCCCAAGGATTCCGGGGCTGCTGTGGCGAGGAGGCCCGGCAGACGTGGGGAAAGCGGTGCCGCACATGGCACGGGGCAATGCGCCCCCTTTGGGAAGTGAAAATGACAGATATTGAAATTGCAGCCCCGCTTGCGGCGGCGCTGGCAGCAAAGGGCTATGCGGCCCTGACACCCGTGCAACAGGCCGTTCTGGCCGATGGCGTGGCCGGACGCGACCTTCTGGTGTCGGCGCAGACGGGTTCGGGCAAAACCGTGGCCTTCGGCATCGCGATTGCGCCTGAAATCCTTGCCGGATCAGACCGGTTGCTGTTTGCCGATGTGCCGCTGGGCTTGTGCGTCGCCCCCACACGTGAGCTGGCCCTGCAGGTCGCGCGCGAACTCGAATGGCTTTATGCCGATGCCGGGGCCAAGATCGTGACCTGCGTCGGCGGCATGGATTACCGCACTGAAAAGCGCGCGCTGGACCGGGGCGCGCATATCGTTGTCGGCACGCCCGGGCGTTTGCGCGACCATATCGAACGCAAATCGTTGGACCTTTCCGCGCTGCAGGCCGCCGTGCTGGACGAAGCGGACGAAATGCTGGATCTGGGCTTCCGCGAGGATCTGGAATTCATCCTGAACGCCGCCCCCGATACCCGGCGCACCCTGATGTTTTCTGCGACCGTGCCAAAGGCCATCGCCGAACTTGCAAAGACATTTCAGCGCGATGCCCTGCGCCTGCAAACTGCAGGCGAGGCCAAGCAGCACGTCGATATCGAATACAAGGCAATGTCGGTGGCGGTTCGCGACCGTGACCACGCCATCTTCAACGCGCTGCGTTTCTATGATGCGCGCGCGGCCATCGTGTTCTGCAAAACGCGTGCCAATGTGAACAACCTGCTCGCACGCATGGGCAATCGCGGTTTTCAGGTCGTGGCGCTGTCGGGGGAACTTTCCCAACAGGAACGCACGCACGCATTGCAGGCGCTGCGCGACGGGCGCGCGCGCGTTTGTATCGCGACAGACGTGGCCGCACGCGGGATCGATCTGCCGGGGCTTGATCTGGTGATCCACGCCGATCTGCCGTCCAATTCCGAAACCCTGCTGCACCGCTCCGGGCGCACCGGGCGGGCGGGGTCCAAGGGGGTTTCCGCGCTGATCGTGGTGCCTGCCGAATTCAAAAAGGCGCAGCGCCTGCTGCAAGGGGCCAAGGTCGTCGCCGAATGGGGCTCAGCCCCCGGTGCCGATGAGGTGCAGGCCCGCGATGATTTGCGCCTGATGGATCACCCGGCACTGCTGGCCGGTGTGGGCGATGAGGCGACCATGGTCGCGGCAATGCTCGCCCGTTTCGATGCCGAGGCGATTGCCGCGGCTTTCGTGCGGCTGTGGCGCGAAGGGCGCTCCGCGCCCGAAGTGTTGCAGGATCAGGCAACGCCCGTACAATCGGCCCCGCGCGAACGCGGCGAATTTGGCGAATCGGTCTGGTTCGAGCTGTCCGTCGGGCGGTCGGGCCGGGCCGAAGCGCGCTGGCTATTGCCAAAAATCTGCGAGGCGGGCGGCATTGCCAAAGATGGCATCGGCGCGATCCGCGTGCAGGAAGACCGCACCTTTGTGCAGATCGGAAAGCCTGTGGCGGCACGCTTTGGCGCGACGCTCGAACTGGAAGCAGGCCTTGTGATGACCCGTATCGAGGGCGAGCCAAACCTTGATCGCCCCGAACGCAGCCCCCGCAAGGAATTCGAAAAACCCGAACGGCGCGCCCCCGCGCCGCGCGCCGTCACTCCGCGCCCGGTGCGCGATGATGCCGAAAAGCCCGCCTACCAACCGAAACCGCCGCGCATCGTGGACGAAGACACGCCCGCATCGCCGCCGCGCGATATGGAACCGGCGATGGCTGCCGTCACGGAACGCAAGCCCTACGTCAAACGCGACGAACCAAAGCCGTTCACGCCGCGCGCAGCGGGCGAAAAGCCCTTTGCCAAACGCAGCGAAACCGCAAAACCCTACGCACCAAAGCCCTATGCCAAACGCGACGATGGCCCGGCCAAACCCTATGCGCCAAAGCCGTACGCCAAACGCGAAGACGGTGATCGCAAACCCTATGCACCCGCCGGGGCCAAGCCCTATGCACCGCGCGCCGAGGGCGCGAAACCTTACGCCCCGCGCGCCGAGGGTGCGAAACCTTACGCAAAACGCGAAGACGGCGATCGCAAACCCTCTGCGCCCCGCGCAGATGGCGCAAAACCTTACGCTCCGCGCGCCGAGGGTGCAAAACCCTATGGCAAGGCAGCCGGGTTCAAATCGCACGGCAGCGCCGACAAGCCGGGCAAGGCTGCAGGCTTCAAGTCCCATGCAGCCGAGGGCAAACCGTACCGCCCCAAGGCCGAAGGGGCAGAAGGCAAACCCTTCCGTGCCAAACCGGCAGGCGAAGGCAAGCCGTTCAAGGCCCGCCCCGCAGGTGCAAAACCTGCCGCAAAGATCGATGCGCGCGATACATCCAAACGTTTTGTGCCGCCGAAAAAACCGAAAAGCTGACGCAAACAGTCCCGTCCCGGACACAGTTTGCTACGGGATAGGGCGCGTCCCCCAGTCAGCCGCTTGCATTTCCCGTAAGCGGCTGGCGGTACGTTCAAACTCAAACGACCCGGCACCTTCGATATACAGCCGTTCGGGTTCGTCCGCCGCTGATGCAATCAGCCTGACCCGTGCCTCATACAGCGCGTCAATCAGCGTGACGAAGCGTTTCGCCTCGTTGTAATTGCTGGCCGAAAGTTGCGGGATATCCTCCACAATCAATACCCTGACTGCCCCCGCAATCGCCAGATAATCTGCAGGCCCTAACGGCTTGGCGCAGAGCTCCCAGAACGACGCCCGCCCCACGCCATTGGCAAAGCGCGGCACCTCAACGGTCCGCCCGTTGACGGCCAGTGTCAGCGGCTCACCCCCAGCCCCGCCTGTCAGATCGCGCCAGATGCCGTCGATTGCGGCCCGCGCAGACCCTGCCGGGTGGAAATACACCTGCGCCCCCGTCAGGCGGTGCTGGCGGTAATCCGTCGGGCTTTCTAGCTCGATCACCTCCATCCTGTCATGCAGAAGTGCAATGAACGGCAAGAACAACGCTCGGTTCAACCCGTTCTTGTACAGATCGTCGGGAGGGCGATTCGATGTCGTCACGATCACTAGGCCCGCATCCATCAGCATGGTGAACAACCGCCCGACGACCATCGCATCGGTGATGTCGCTGATCTGCATCTCGTCAAAGCACAGGCAGGCCACATCGACGATAATCGCCTGCGCCACCGGTTCCAGCGCATCATCCACACCCTGTTTGCGCGCCGCGTGCATGCCGCGATGGACCTCTTGCATGAAGGCGTGGAAATGCACGCGGCGTTTGCGCGGAATGTCGGTGGCCGTAAAGAACAGATCCATCAGCATGGATTTGCCGCGCCCGACGCCGCCCCACAGATACACGCCCCTTGGCGCCTCGGGCGTGCGCCGGAAACGCGACAGGAAACTGCGCTTGGCACCCGCCTGATCCTCCAGCCACTGGCGCAACTCGTCCAGCGCGGGCAGCGCATCCAATTGTGCAGGATCGGCCCGCAAGGTGCCCTCGGCCACGCGCGCCTCGTAGATATCCGTCAGGCTTTCGGCAAATGTGTCACGCATGTTGATCCCGCGCATACGCAGCAGCATGCCG
>JANNKX010000013.1:0-4386 GCA_031396505.1 Rhodobacterales bacterium | reverse complement strand
GCATCACGTCGGGGGCGGTG
Source organism: Rhodobacterales bacterium (assembly GCA_031396505.1). Lineage (GTDB taxonomy): Bacteria > Pseudomonadota > Alphaproteobacteria > Rhodobacterales > Rhodobacteraceae > JAAFHS01. Next base: position 4,366 of record JANNKX010000013.1, on the reverse strand, counting down.
AAATGAAGGTGCTGATTGCAGGTTTGGGCAATATGGGGATGAGCCATGCCTTGGCGCATCACAAGGCAGGCGCGGAGGTGGTGCTGGTGAACCGATCTGCCGTCGCGCTGCCTGCCGGAATGGAAGGGTATTCCATCCTGCCCACTTTTGCCGATGGGCTGGCCACGAGGCCCGATCTTGTGGTCATCGCCACCTATTCCGACAGCCACGCCGATTACGCCTGTGCCGCGATGGAACAAGGCGCCCATGTGTTTGTCGAAAAGCCGCTGGCCACCACCGTTGCCGACGCGCGCCGCGTGGTGGACACCGCCACACGTCTGAACCGCAAGCTGGTCGTCGGCTACATCCTGCGCCATCACCCCAGCTGGATGCGCCTGATTGCCGAGGCGCGTGATTTGGGCGGGCCATATGTGTTTCGTCTGAACCTGAACCAGCAGTCGACCGGGGCCACTTGGGCCACGCACAAGCAACTGATGCAGACCACATCCCCCATCGTCGATTGCGGCGTGCATTACGTCGACGTGATGTGCCAGATCACCGATGCCAAACCTGTGCGCGTGCATGGCATGGGCCTGCGCCTGTCAGATGAGATTGCGCCTGACATGTATAACTACGGCCAGTTTCAGGTGATCTTCGATGATGGTTCCGTTGGCTGGTATGAGGCCGGCTGGGGCCCGATGATAAGCGAGACCGCCTATTTCGTGAAAGACATCATCAGCCCCAAGGGTGCTGTCAGCATAGTGTCGGCTGACGCACCGGGGTCAGACAGCATTGACGGGCATACAAAAGTTGGGGTGATCCGCGTGCACCCCGCAGGGGGCAGCGACCGGATCATCCCTTTCCCGGATGAGCCCGGCCATCAGGATCTGTGCGATGCCGAACAGGCCTATGTCCGGCGCGCGATCACCGATGATATCGACCTGACCCGGCACATGGAGGATGCGGTGCAATCGCTCGCCATTTGCCTTGCCGCTGACCAATCGATCCGCACCGGAAAGGTGGTGGAGTTATGAGTGCCTTGCAGCTTGACCACATCACCAAATCCTTCGGGGCCACGCAGGTGCTGCGCGACATCAGCCTTGATGTGACGGAAGGCGAATTCGTGGTGTTTGTCGGCCCGTCAGGTTGCGGCAAATCCACCCTGCTGCGGGTGATTGCGGGGCTGGAGGATGCCACATCAGGCCGCGTCCTGATCGGTGGCCGGGATGTCACCGACACGCCCCCGGCCAAACGCGGCATCGCGATGGTGTTCCAGTCTTATGCGCTCTATCCGCATCTGGATGTGACCGGAAACATGGCGCTGGGCCTGAAACAGGCGGGGGAAAGTGCATCCGTTATCGCCGAACGCATCGCCATCGCGTCGAAAATGCTGGAACTCGATCCCTATCTGAAACGCCGCCCGTCAGAACTGTCAGGTGGTCAACGCCAGCGCGTCGCCATCGGACGCGCGATTGTCCGCAAGCCCGACCTGTTCCTGTTTGATGAACCGCTGTCGAACCTCGATGCTGCCCTGCGCATGGCGACGCGCGTCGAAATCGCCCGCCTGCACCGCGCGCTGGGGGCGAGCATGATCTACGTCACGCACGATCAGACCGAGGCGATGACGCTGGCCGACCGCATTGTCGTTTTGCGCGACGGGGTGGTGGAACAGGTGGGCAGCCCGATGGAATTGTACAACAACCCCGGCAACCAGTTTGTTGCGGGGTTTCTGGGTGCGCCCTCGATGAACTTTCTGCCTGCAGGCCCCTTGGGCGCGCGCGGGGCCATGCTCGGCATCCGGCCGGAACATCTGATGGTCGCAGACGCGGGCCGCCTCACAGGGCAGATCACCCATGTCGAACGGCTGGGCGGCGATACCAATCTGATCGTCGTGCTGCCATCGGGCGAATCCTGCACTGTGCGGCTGTTTGGGCAGCATGACTACCGCGTCGATGCGCCTATCACTTTGGATTATGCCGATCGCCATGCCTTTGCCTTTGATGCGTCAGGCACGCGGCTGTAGAACCCTCTTGAAAGAAAGTAACGACTACTTTCAATGCTTTAATGACTTGTTATCCGATAACACGGCACCGATTTTGCCTAGCAGGCGTTATCCTTCCATGTTGGTCCTCAGGCACCAACGCCATTTTGGAAAGGACACTGACATGCTGCCAAATGTCAAAACCACCGCCATCGCCGCCCTGACCGCTGCGGCGGTATTCGCCACCAGCCTTGCCCCCGCCAATGCACTTGGCCGGGACGAACGGAAATTCCTGCAAGGTGCTGTCGCCGCGATCATCGTCGATCAGTTGATCGAAGGCGCGCAAGACCGTCGCCGCCGCGAGCCGGTTTATGTGCAGCCACGCCAACCGGTTTATGCGCCGCAGCCGCAATATTACGCGCCGCAGCCACGCTATGAAGAACACTATCAACCGCAGCGCACCTCGATCTATTCCACCCCCGCCGCCCGCGCCTTCAACAGCTATGGCCGGGGTGAGCGTGTGGCGATCCAGCAACGTCTGCGCGCCATGGGGTATTACCGTTCAGGCATCGACGGGTCTTTCGGCCCCAGCACCTATAACGCCATTATTGCCTATGCACAGGACAGTGGTCTGGGCCGCAATCTGGGGTCAACCAACACCGCCTTCGGCGTCTACGATTCGCTGATCTATTGAGCAGATGGCCGCAACAGATGGCCGGCAGGGCGGGGGCGATCCCCGCTCTGACCATGTGCAAGGTCGCGCTGATGCAGGCGAACAGGCGGCCAAACGCGTTGGTCCGCACATCCGCCTGCATCAACGCATAGGCTGCCCCGCAGAGGTCGGATCAGCCATTTTGGAATGATACACCATCTTTCCGGCGCAATTGCGGCAGGCTATTTGCCCCCGCCTGCCGTCTCTGCGCCCCCGCGCGTCAGGTAATACGCTGCCAGAATGGGCACGAACGTCGCCGCAAACACCACGATCGCCACCACATTCGTCACCGGCAATTGCCGTGGCCGGATCAACTCGTCCAGCATCCAGATCGGCAGGGTCTTGGCAGCCGTCCCCGATCCTGCGGTAAAGGTCGTCACGATCACCTCGTCAAACGACAACGCGAAGGCCAGCATCCCCCCCGCCAGCAGGGCCGAACCAAGATTGGGCAGCAGTACATGGCGAAACGTCTGAAAACTGTTCGCCCCCAGATCGGCTGATGCCTCCAGTATTCCGCCCGAAAGCCTGCGAAACCGCGCCACCGCGTTGTTATAGACGATCACGATGCAGAACGTCGCATGGCCCAGAATGATCGTCCATGTGCTGAACGGGATATCCATCAATGCGAAGGCTGATCGCAGCGACATCCCCGTAATAATCCCCGGCAAGGCAATCGGCAGGATGATCAGCAGCGACAGTTGTTCCCGCCCAAAAAACCGCGTCCGCGCCATCGCTGCCGCCACCAGCGTGCCCAGCACGATGGCCAGCGCCGTCGATACCGCCGCCACCTTCAACGACAGATACAGAGGCGGCCAGATATCCGCGCGGTTCCACGCCACGGCAAACCATTCGGTCGTCAGTCCGGGGGGTGGAAAGGTATATCCGCGCTCTTCGGTCGAAAACGCATAGGCAAAGATCAGCAGGATTGGCAGGTGCAGGAACAGCAGCCCCGCAAACGCGGCGATCTTCAACGAAAGGCTTGCCCGGTCAGAGTGCATCAAACGCCCCCGCCCGTTTTGCCAGTGCCAGATAAATCACCATGATCACAATCGGCACCACCGCGAATGCCGCAGCCAAGGGCAGGTTCCCCGCCGTGCCCTGAAATTCCGACACCGCCATCCCGATGGACCGCGCCGAGGTGCCGATGATCTTGGGGATGATGTAATCCCCCATGGTCAGCGAAAAGGTAAAGATCGATCCCGCGATCACCCCCGGCAGGGCCAGCGGCAATATCACGGTCCGAAACGTCTGCGCCCGCGTGGCCCCCAAATCGGCTGACGCCTCCAGCATCGTGGTGGGCACGCGCTCCAGCGACGCCTGCATCGGCAGGATCATGTAGGGCAGCCAGACATAGACAAACACCATCCAAGTGCCGATGTACGACGTGGACAGGGAATTGCCTCCGACCACGGGCAGAGACAACACGGCATCAAGCGCAAAGTTGGTCTGTGTCACATCCGCCACCCACCCGATGATCCCTTCCTTCGACAGGATCATCTTCCACGCATAAACCTTCACCAGATAGGATGACCACAGGGGCAGCAGCACGCCGAGATAGAACACCGCCTTCCACCGCCCCCTTGCATAGCGCGCCGCGAAATAGGCGATGGGAAACGCGATCACCGCACAGGCCAGCGTCACCGCCACCGACATCGCAAGGGTGCGCAGGATGATATCGAAGTTCGAAGGGCGGA
>JANNKX010000088.1:0-10593 GCA_031396505.1 Rhodobacterales bacterium | reverse complement strand
TGCGATGTCGATGCGCAGCAGCGTGCCGCCGTGCAGGGCCGACCATTGGGTCAGCAGGGCTTCGGTCTCCAGCGTGACGGCGTTGGCCACAAGGCGCGTGCCGGGCGGGATGATGTTCCAGACCTGCGTCAGCAGGGCCTCGGACGCGCCACCCCCTAAGAACACGGCATGGGGCACGGGCAGGTCCGCAAGCCCATCGGGGGCGCGGTGTTCGTGCAAGGTATGGCGGTGCGACAGGCCAAAGGCTTCGGCATTGGCGCGGGCGCGGGCGGCGCGGGCAGCATCGGCCTCCACCGCGTGGCAATGCGCAGCCCCCGCCAGCAACCATTCGATGCCAATGGACCCCGAACCGGCCCCGATATCCCACAAAACCTCGCCCGCATGGGGTGCCAGCGCGGACAGTGTCAGGGCGCGGATCGGGCGTTTGGTGATCTGACCGTCATGGGCAAACATGTCATCGGGCAAGCCGGATGCGCGCGGGATGCCGGGGCCGGATGCGAGGATGGCGACGGCGACCGGAGCGGTGATGTCGGTCAGCGGAATGGCATCGGCGCGGGCGTTGCGGATGCGGGCGCGGGGGCCGCCAAGACATTCCATGATCGTCAGACCGGATGCGCCATGGCCATTCTGGCACAACCATTGGGCCAGTTCAGCCACGGCAGATGCATCGCGCACAAGGCAGATCGCGCGCGTGCCATGCCCAAGAACCGGTTTCAGGCGCGACAGCGGGGCCGCATGCAGGCCAAGGCAATGCGTCTCCTCCAACCGCCAGCCAAGGGCGTTGGCCGCAAAGGCAAATGTGGGTGGCGCGGGATGCGACACCCATTCGCCGGGGGCCAGATGGGGCGTGATTGACCCGCCTGCGCCAAACCAGAACGGATCGCCGGAGGCCAGCACAACCGTCGGGCGACCACGGCAGGCCAGAACGGGTGCGATGTCGAAAGGCACCGGCCACGGCTGGCCCGCCACACCGGCAAGGACCAGATGGCGCGGGCCGCCAAAGATGCATTCCGCGCGCGCCAGCGCGTCACGGCTTGCAGGCGGCAGGGCGATGTGGCCATCCTCGGTCAGGCCAATGATGGTCAGCCAGGGGTCAGCCATGACGCGCATTCTTCTTCTGGGCGGCACAACCGAGGCGAACCTGCTGGCAAGCGCGATGGCCGGGGCCCGCCTTGACGCGGTCTATTCCTATGCCGGGCGTACCGATACGCCAATGGGCCAGCCGATCCACATGCGGGTCGGCGGTTTTGGCGGGGTTGACGGGCTGATCGCCTATCTCGCGGCGGAAGGCATCACCCATGTGGTTGATGCCACGCATCCCTTCGCAGCCCGCATGAGCACGAACGCCGTTGTTGCCTGCAAGGCAACAGGCGTTCCGCTTGTAGCACTGGAACGCGCGCCATGGGTGGCGGATGCAGCCGATGACTGGACCCCTGTGCCCGATCTCGCCATGGCGGCACTGGCGCTCGGTGAAACCCCGCGCCGGGTGTTTCTGGCCATCGGGCGGCAGCATCTGGAGGTTTTCGCGGGCCAGCCCCAGCACCATTATCTGCTGCGGCTGGTTGATGCGCCAACCGGCGATCTGCCGTTGCCCCGCTGCCGGGTGATCATCGCGCGTGGGCCGTTCACCGTGGCGGGCGACCGGGGGCTGATGCGGGACCATGGCACGCAGGTGGTGGTCGCAAAGAACGCAGGCGGCAAGGGTGCTGTGGCCAAGATCGCGGCCGCGCGGGCCCTGGGCGTGCCCGTTGTCATGGTGGACCGGCCCCTGATCCCGGCGCGGCACGTCGAACGCACAGTGGCGGGGGTGATGCACTGGCTGCATCAGACCGCCCGCCTTGGCGTATAGACCCACGGGCCGACGCACCGCGTGGCACTGTTGCCCACAATCACCACGGTGCGCATATCGGCCATATCGGGGGTCGCGCGGCCAAGCGTGGTGGTCGTGATCGCCTCATCGGGGGTTGATACGGCGCGGGCAAAGGTCACCAGCCGCGCGCCCTCGCATTCCTCGCGCAAGACATCCAGCGCGCGGGCGAACGTATCGGGACGGCTGGCCGAGCGCGGGTTGTAAAACGCCATGGCAAAATCGGCACGGGCGGCGTGGCGCAGGCGGTTGGCGATGGTTTCCCATGGTTTCAGGTTATCCGACAGGTTGATGCAGCAGAAATCATGTCCCAAGGGCGCACCGGCCCGTGCCGCCGCAGCCAGCATCGCGGTGATGCCGGGCAGCACGCGGATATCAAGGCCGTGCCAGTGTGGTGCATCTTCCAGCGCCTCGAACACAGCGCTTGCCATGGCGAATACGCCCGGATCACCCGACGACACGATGACCACATGGCGGCCCCGTGCTGCCATCGTCAGTGCGGCCCGCGCGCGGTCCATCTCGACCCGGTTGTCGGACGGGTGCAGCGTAAGACCGGGGCGCGGTGCGATGCGCGCGACATAGGGGATATAGCCCACGATGTCCGTGGCAGCGGCGATCGCGCCGGTGACCTCGGGCGTGACCTGCGCATCAGCCCCCGGGCCAAGGCCTGCGATGACCAAGGAACCGGTCATTGCCATATCCCCATCCGCTTTACGTCTTCCTCTCTGCGAAAATATCCCACGGGGTAGGCCATTGGTTTTGCCATTGGTTCAAGAAACCAATGGACTGGGGGGTGTGAAACCCCCGCTTCCGCCAGCAGCCATGTGCACCACGCGTTCATTCCGGCACCTCCGGGCGGCGACCATGGCCATGCACCAGCACAATCGCGAAATAGGGGCAATCCGCCACATCCACATCGACCAGCCGCGCGATGCGCTGGTTGGGCATCGTGCCGCGTTCCACCAGCCACGCCGCATCCAGCCGCCCGGCGCGTTCCAGCGCACGGCGCACGCGCGGCAGGTTGCGCCCCGTCTTCATCACCACCAGCGCATCGGCGGTTTGCATATGGCGTACAAGGGTCTCCTCGGGCAGCGTGCCCATCAAGACGCACAGCACGTCATCGCCCCATGTGATCGGCGTATCGGTCGCCGTCCAGCAGCCGGTCATGCCCGTAATGCCGGGGATCACCTCGACCGGAACACGCCCCTGCAGGCGCGCATGCAAGTGCATGAAACTGCCGTAAAAGAACGGATCACCCTCGCACAGCACCAGCACATCGGCGGTCTGGCACAGGCTTTCCAGCCGAACGGCCCAATCATCGTAAAACGTCGCCAGCGCTTGCGTGTATTCCGGGCTGTCAAACGGTAACTCGGTGGTGATCGGGTATTCCATCGGGTATTCGGTGACACCCGGTGTCAGCATCCCTTCGACAATCCGCCGGGCCTGACCGGGGCGGCCCGCCTTGCGGAAATAGGCGACATGGGTGGCGGCGGCGATGGCACGCGCGGCGCGCAGGCTCATCAGATCGGGGTCGCCGGGGCCGAGGCCCGCGCAGATGAGGCGCCCCATGGTCATTCCTTCCGGCTGGCAAGCGCGTTGATGGCGGCAACGGTGATCGCACTGCCTCCAAGGCGGCCCTGCACGATCAGGCTTGGAACCGGGGGCGCTGCCATCAGCGCGTCCTTGGATTCAGCGGCACCGACGAAACCGACAGGGCAGCCGATGATGGCGGCCGGGCGCGGGCAGGCGGGATCTTCCAGCATGTTCAGCAGGTGAAACAGCGCCGTGGGCGCATTGCCGATGGCGACAATGGCGCCCTGCAAATACGGCCGCCAGAGTTCAACGGCAGCGGCAGAGCGGGTGGTATTCATCTTTGCCGCAAGGGCCGGCACGACGGGGTCTTGCAGGGTGCAGATCACGGCATTGTCTGCCGGCAGGCGTTTGCGGGTAATGCCTTCGCTGACCATGCGGACATCGCACAGGATCGGTGCCCCGGCCTCCAGTGCGGCGCGCGCGGCGATGGCCATGCCGGGGCTGAAGCGGATATGCGGCGCAAGGTCGACCATCCCTGCGGCATGGATCATGCGGACAGCAACGATTTCCTCCTCAGGGGTAAAGCGCGCAAGGACGGCCTCGGCCCGGATCATGGCGAAGGACTGGACGTAGATCGCGGCACCATCGGTTTCATAGATGTGGGGCATGGGGGTCTTTCAGGGCATCGGCAATCAAGTGGGGCGGCAGGTCGGTCAGATGCGGGGCATCTGACGCGGTCCCGGCCCGGATCAGGTTATAGCCGCGCGGGGTGGCGACCAGCGTTGTGGCAGCGGCGCGGGGGTGGGCGCAACCCTTGGTGCAGCCAGAGATATGCAGGTGGTGGGTGACATGCGGGGCAAGGGCACTGGCAAGTGGGCGGGTGGGACCAAAAGCCTGGGTACAGCCGGGTGCCCCGGTGCAGGCGGTGACGCGCAGCAGGGGATCATCGGGCGTGATGATCAACGCGGGAAGGTCGGGGGCAATTTGTGCGCCTGCAATCAGGATCATGCGCCACGGTGTCAGGCGCAGATCGTGGCCCCGCGCGGCAAGGTCTGCCAGCGTTTCGGCCCGCATCTGCCCAAAGGCCAAGGCCACAAGCACGCCTTGCGCGCAAAGGCCGGGCAGCGGTTCCGGCAGGGCTGCGGCGGGCGGCGTGACATAGCCATCGGGCAGGGTGGCACGCGCCAGATGGGCGGCCATACGTCCGCGCCCATCCACGGCACCACCCGTATCAAGGAACCATTTCAGCAATGTCAGAGCCGCTTTTGCTGCATTCCACGCCGTCACAGGTTGGCCAAGACCATGCCCGTCGGGTCGCAGGATCAATGCGCCCGTCGCATCACGCTCGATCCGGATATCGGCGGCGGTTGTGCCCAGAACGGGCTGCGGACCGGTGTCCACGGAAAAGCCGAACTTGCCGGGAAATGCGGGCGCGTCGCGGAGTAGCGTGGCCAAGTGGGTGGCGATCGTCTGCGTATCGTCACCCAATGCCCAAAATGGCGTGACAGTGACGTTTCTGGCCTGTTCCGTGACGATATCAGCGTCAATCAGGCCGAAAGACGACAGGTCGTTGATCAACGCGGGATGTGCATCGGGCCGCACGCCACGCAGTTGCAGGTTGGCGCGGGAGGACAGATCCAGGATGCCATTGCCATGGGCCAGCGATGCCTTCGCGATGCCTGCAGCCTGTGCAGGCGCCAGCATTCCGCCAGGGGGGCGGATGCGGACGAGCAAGCCATCACCCGATTGCATCGGGCGCAGCGCACCGGGGCACCACCCTTTCACCAGCGGCGCGGTCATACCCGTGCCTCCAGCGTAGCGGCAATGGAGTTGCGGCGCGTGACCCATAATCCTGCATCGCGCAGACGTTGAAAGATGTCTTCCATGGCGGCAAGGGCCCCGGGGTTCTCGCGCGCCAGAAAATCACGCAGGTCGTCGCGGCCAAGGGTGGCGTCGTGATAAAGGTCAAACAGATGCGGCGGCACCACCTGTGCCAGATGCGCGAAGGCGGCCATATGATCCAGCGTGGCGGCGATTTCGGCGGCCCCGCGATAGCCGTGGCGCATCATGCCTGTCGCCCAAGCGGGATTGGCAGCGCGCGCGCGCACCACGCGGGCGATCTCCTCGGTTAGGGTCCGGGCGCGGGGATCATCGGGGCGGGTGGCATCCAGATGGTACAGCGTGGGCGCCTGCCCGCCAAGGCGGGCAACGGCGGCAGCGAAGCCTGCCTCGTGGGCGGCATAATCAGCAGCCATCAGCACATCGGTTTCCGGCAGGTCTTGCGGGTGCACAAAGCTGTCGGCGGCAAGCACCCGCGCCTCCAGCCCCGCGCGGTTTTCGGTTGATTGACCGTCGAGACCAATGGCCCAACTGGACGATTGCAACCACGCCTCGCCCGCATCGGCACGCGCCTGATCGGTGAACGTGTCGGCGGCAGTGCCCATGCCAAGGCCGTATTGGCCGGGCTTCGGGCCGAACACGCGGGGGGCCATTGCCACATAGGGATTATCCTCGGGCGTCTCGTGGCGCGCGGCCAGTGCTGCGGCTCCGGCCTCGAACAACTGCGCCAACCCCGGAAAAATGTCACGAAACAGGCCTGAGACGCGCAAAGTCACGTCAATGCGCGGGCGTCCCAGCAATGCCAGCGGCACGATTTCGAACCCCGACACGCGGGCGGAACCATCGTCCCATTTGGGTGCCATGCCCGCCAGATGCAGCGCCATGCCGAATTCCTCGCCCGCCGTGCGCATCGTGGCCGACCCCCAAAGGTCCACCACCAACCCGCGCGGATAGTCGCCGTGGTCTTGCAGATGGCGGCGGATCAGTTCTTCGGCCAGTTTTATGCCTTGGGCATGCGCGTTGCGCGAGGGCACGGCGCGGGGGTCGACGGAATAGAGGTTGCGCCCGGTCGGCAGAACGTCACTGCGCCCGCGGTAAGGTGACCCGGCAGGGCCGGGCGCGACACGGCGGCCTGACAGCCCGGCGAGCATGCCTTCGCGTTCGCCTTTGCCGTGACCCAAGACATGCAAACCATGCCCAAACTGGCTTTCCTTGATATCGCAGACGAACCGGTCAATCCGGGTGATCGCCTCGGCGGGGGTTGCGTCGGGCGGCAGGCCAAGGTCGGCGGCAACGCCAGATGCCTGCGCCTCGTCTTTGATCGATGCGATCAGGCGGTTACGACGGGCGGGGTCAAGGCCATCGGCGGTGGAATATTCATCGAGCAGCCGTTCGAGGGTATTCAAGGCCGCTGGCAGGTATGAGGCGACCATGGGCGGGGGCAAATGGCCCAGCGTCAGCGCCCCGATGCGGCGTTTGGCTTGTGCGGCCTCGCCCGGATCATTGACGATGAAAGGGTAGATGACGGGCGTCGGGCCAATCAGGGCCTCGGGCCAGCAGGAATCGGACAGCGCAACTGATTTACCGGGCAGCCATTCGAGCGTGCCATGCGCGCCCATGTGGATCAAAGCATGCGGGTTTTGTGACTGCAGCCAAAGGTAGAAGGCGACATAGGCATGGCGCGGGGTGCGCGCCAGATCATGATAATCGCCGTCGCGGGTCTGCACATCGCCGCGTTCAGGCTGCAGCGCGATCAGGGCACGGCCCTGACGGGTGGCGGCAAAATGAAACACGCCGTCCCGGCAGGCGGGGTCATCTTCGGGTGCGCCCCATGCATGCACGGCGTCTTGCAGGGCTTGCGGCAAGGTTGCGAGGGCAGCGAGATAAGCCGAAACCGGCCATGTCAGTGACTGTTTTGACAAGGTGTCAGGCAGGGACGGGCCGGGCGGCGTATCGTATCCTGCGGCAGCAAGGTCTGACAGCAGGGTGGTTGTCGAGGCAATGGCATCAAGACCCACGGCATGGGCCATCTGATGGCTGCGACCGGGATAGGTGGACAGGATCAGGGCAATGTCACGGGATGCGGCGGGCGTCGTGGCAAGGTGGTGCCACGCGGTCACACGGGCAACGACGGCCTCAATCCGGGCGGCGTCAGCGCGGTGGGCAAAGCGCGAAAACTGCAAGTCGGGGTCGCGCTTTCCGGGCGATTTGAAACTGACAAGGCCCGCAAACAGGCGTCCGTCAACTTCGGGCAGCACGACATGCATCGCCAGATCGGCGGGCGACAGGCCCCGGTCGGATGCAGCCCAGTCGCGCCTGCGTGCGGTGGACAGCGCCACCTGAAACGCAGGGCAATCCGCGCCGTCAAAGGGGGTTGTGCCCGTGGCGTCTTGCGCCGAAAACGCCGTGGCGTTGATGATGGCGGCAGGCGGATGTGCTGCGATGTGGGATGCAAGCCACGATCCCACACCGGGGGCCTTGAGGCTGGGGGCAAAAGCGCCGTAGGCGGTGAAGCCCCCCCGTTGCAAGGCCGCGATCAACGCATCAACGGGTGCGGTATCGGCGGCTGTCAGGTAAGATCGGTAAAACGTCACCAATACGGCGTTATCGCCTGTGGGCGGTGCCGCGATGACACCCATATCAGGGTCATAAAACCCCATGTCGGGTACGGTCTTGTCGCCTGCTACCGGCCCTGCATAAAGGCCCGCCGCAAGCGCCAATTGCGCCAATGCGGCCTGTGCGGCCACCGCCCCCCCGGCATCACACAGCGCTTGCAATCGGCGCAGCGTGGACACAGGCAGCGTCGACAACGCATCAAGGCGCGCATCGGGGCGGCCATCGGCGGGCAGGATCGCAAGGGCAATGCCCCGGCGGCGCGCAAGATCCTGCAGCGTGGCAAGGCCATAAGGCCAATACGCCTCGCCGCCGATCAGGCGGACGAGGATGGCCTTTGCGCCATGCAGGGTCTTTTCGACATAGGTATCGACCGACAAAGGGTGCTTCAGCGCGATCAGATTGCCCAGCCGGACCGCAGGCAAGCTTGCCCGCCCGCGCTGCCAGCCTGCGGCAAAAGCACCAAGGTCACTGTCGGAAAACGACAGCACCACCACTTCGGCCGGGTCCTGCCCCAGATCGAATGGTGTTTCCGTTTCCTCCAGCCCATGGCTTTCACGAAAGACGACATGCATGGGTCAGACCCCCAGCACACGGCGGATTGCATCCAAGTCGATATCGGCATGTTCGGCGATGACAACCAGTTGCGACAGGCGCGGCGCGCTCCCCCATGGGCGGTCGTACTGGCTGCGCACGCGCGCGCCCACGGCCTGCACCAGCAGGCGCATAGGTTTGCCTGCAACGGCCACATGCCCTTTGACGCGCAGGATTTTCTGTTCGGTTGCCAGCCGCATGATGGCCGCGGTCAGCGCATCAGGATCGGTAATTTCGGGCAGGCCGATCACGACGGAATTGAAATCGTCATGTTCATGGTCATCTTCCCCGTCATGATGCGACGGGCGCGCGGCAAGGTCATCTTCGGCGGCGGCATGCAGGCCAAGGATCACGCGCGGATCGACCACGCCGTCAGTCATCGCGAGCATCGGCACGGGGCGCGTCATTTCCGCCGCGATGACGCTGCGCGCGGTGGCAAGACCCGCATCCCCGGCCAGATCGGCCTTGGACAAAAGGATCAGGTCGGCGCAGAGGATTTGATCCTCGAATACCTCGGACAGCGGTGTTTCATGGTCAATCGACGGGTCTGCCGCGCGCTGCGCGTCCACTGCCGCCACATCGGGCGCAAAGCGGCCCGCCGCCACCGCCTCGGCGTCCGCTAGCGCAATCACGCCGTCAACGGTGATACGCGACCGGATCGCAGGCCAGTCGAAGGCCTTGAGCAGGGGTTTGGGCAGCGCCAGCCCCGAGGTTTCGATGATGATGTGATCAGGTCGCGTGGGCAGCGCCATCAGCGCCTCGATCGTCGGAATGAAATCGTCAGCGACCGTGCAGCAGATGCAGCCATTGGCCAGCTCGACAATGTTTTCCACCGGGCAATTGTCGTCGGCGCAGGATTTCAGGATGTCGCCATCCACGCCCACGGTGCCGAATTCATTGACAAGGATTGCCAGCCGTTTGCCCTGCGGATTGGCCATCAGATGCCGGATCAGGGTCGTTTTTCCCGCGCCCAGAAAGCCGGTAATCACGGTGACGGGGATTTTGTTCAACGCATTCATTCGGCAGCCTCATCGTGGGGGATTGGGGGCGGGATACGGGCAATACTTTGTTTGCGGAAGATGACGGGGCGGTCGCGCCACGGAACGATGCCATCGGTGGTGGCCGCGTATCTGGCGGCACCGTCCAGAATATCGGGCGCATCGGCGGGTGTCAGCCGACCATAGACATAGGACCACGCCCCCTGCATCGCCAGCGATACTGCACAACCGGTGTTGCAAGCCGACAGGCATTCAACGCCGATAATGCGCACGTCCTGCGGCGCACCGGTGGCCAGCAATGCAGCATGCAGCGCGGCACCCGGGGCAGGCATGCCTTCGGGCACGGGTTCGCCCATCTTGCAGGTGGTGCAGACATAAAGCGTGGCGGGCATGCGCCGGTCCTTGGGTATGGTGGCGGGGTATGGCCGAAGACGGATGCGCACGCATCCATCTGCCGGTCGCGGAACACCCCGTCCGCCGGTTTCGTCACATGTGCTGGCAGGTCTCCCGGCTTGCGGATTCCGGGGTTTCCCCCGACGGTCCCTTGCCTTCCCACGCAGGCGCGCAGTGGCATCAGGGACCTTTCCGGTCACGGTCGCGGGGGCGGCTGCGCTTTGGGGCGTTGCAGCCCCTGTCGCATTCCCTCTTCGCCTGTCATAAACAGGAACCAACACTCTATCACCTGATGCATGACACCCCTGCTTGTCAAGGACACCAACCGACCATGACCGATGTCACACCGACACCCGAGGCCGAGCTGGCCCGCCATGCCAGCAAGATGGCGAAGAAAAAAGCTGCGCGCGACAAGATCATGGCAGGCAAAGCGGGTGAAAAGGGGCTGATCATCGTGCATACCGGGGCGGGCAAGGGGAAATCATCCTCCGGCTTTGGGATGATTCTGCGCTGCATCGCGCATGGGATGCCCTGTGCTGTGGTGCAATTCATCAAGGGGGCCTGGGATACGGGCGAGCGGCGGCTGCTGACCTCCAATTTTGCCGATATGTGCCAGTTTCACGCGATGGGTGAAGGCTTTACCTGGGAAACGCAGGACAAGACGCGCGATATCGCGGCGGCACAGGCGGGGTGGGAAAAGGCGAAGGAGCTGATCCGGGATCCGTCCATCCGGCTGGTGCTGCTGGATGAGATCAA
>JANNKX010000087.1:0-2355 GCA_031396505.1 Rhodobacterales bacterium | reverse complement strand
GACAACCGCGGAGGCAATGACCGCCGCGACAACCGCCCGGAGGAAACGCCGGAATTCGCAGACCGTCTGGTCGCCATCAACCGTGTGTCGAAAACCGTAAAAGGTGGTAAGCGCTTTGGTTTCGCAGCCCTCGTGGTTGTGGGCGATCAGCGTGGCCGCGTCGGTTTCGGCAAGGGCAAGGCGAAGGAAGTGCCCGAAGCGATCCGCAAGGCGACGGAACAGGCAAAACGCCAGTTGATCCGTGTACCCTTGAAAGACAGCCGCACGCTGCACCATGACATCGAAGGCCGCCATGGTGCGGGCAAAGTCGTGATGCGTACCGCCGTGGCAGGGACCGGGATCATTGCGGGCGGCCCAATGCGCGCCGTTTTCGAGATGTTGGGCCTGCAGGATGTTGTTGCCAAGTCGATCGGCTCGCAGAACCCCTACAACATGATCCGGGCCACGATTGATGGGCTGCAGAAAGAAGCGAGCCCCCGTCAGACCGCGGCACGCCGTGGCAAGAAGGTGGCCGAGATTCTGAAGCGTCCGGAAAATGAAACCGCTGCGGCAGAAACGGTGGAGGCATAATCATGGCCGACAAGAAAACCATCGTGGTCAAGCAGATCAAATCAGCCGCCCGCCGGCCAGCCGTGCAGACGGCAACCCTAAAGGGTCTTGGCCTGAACAAGATGAACCGGACACGCGAGCTGGAAGACACGCCGTCGGTGCGCGGGATGGTCAACAAGATCGCGCATTTGGTGCAGATCGTGGAAGAGCGCGGGTAATTCCGCAGGATGGGCAATATAGCCCATCCATCCCAATGAAACCGTGTTTGCGTCGGGTGTCGCTCCCCCTCGCAGTTCCGGCATAAGGAGAAGCGACATGAAACTGAATGAACTGTCAGACAACGCTGGCGCCACGAAAAAGAAAAAGCGCGTCGCGCGGGGGCCGGGTTCGGGTTCGGGCAAGACGGCTGGCCGTGGTATCAAGGGGCAGAAGTCGCGTTCGGGCGTCGCCATTGGCGGCTATGAAGGCGGCCAGATGCCGTTGTATCGCCGTCTGCCCAAGCGCGGCTTTACCAAGCCGAATCGGCGTGAGTATGCGGTGGTCAATCTTGGCCTGATCGAGAAATTCATCGCGGCGGGTAAGCTGGATGCAAAGGTGGACATTACCGAGGACGCGCTGGTTGCCGCTGGCCTGACCAACAACAAGCGTGACGGCATCCGTATTCTTGCCAAGGGCGAGATTGCGACCAAGGTCACTCTGATTGTCACCGGCGCATCGGCGGCGGCGATCGAGGCGATTGAAAAGGCGGGTGGCAGCATCACCGTTGCGACACCAAAGCCGGCTGCTGCGTAATAAGTGGTTGTGAGCGGGCGATAGACCGCTTACATCATTTCTCAAGTTTTCCCGCGCCGCCGACCGGAAGACCGGGCTGGCGGCGCTGTCACGAAAGAAACGAACATGGCATCTGCTGCAGAGCAAATGGCGGCAAACCTGAGCTGGGCAACCCTTGGCAAGGCATCCGACCTGCGTCAGCGCATCTTTTTCACCATCGGCATCCTGATCATCTACCGACTTGGTACCTTTATCCCGGTGCCCGGCATCGATGGCACGGCGCTGCGTCAGTTCATGGATACCGCACAGCAGGGCATCGGTGGCATGCTAAACATGTTTACAGGCGGGGCGATCAGCCGGATGGCGATCTTCACGCTGGGGATCATGCCTTATATTTCGGCGTCGATCATCGTGCAGTTGTTGACGGCGATGGTGCCCACGCTGGCGAGCCTGAAAAAAGAGGGCGAACAGGGCCGCAAGAAAATCAACCAGTATACGCGCTATTTCACGGTGGCGCTGGCGACGTTCCAGTCTTACGGGCTTGCGGCCAGTATGCAGGGGCAGGGGCTGGCGCATGAGCCGGGCCTTTTCTTTATCGCGTCGTGCATGATCACGCTGGTGGGCGGGGCAATGCTGTTGATGTGGCTGGGCGAACAGATCACGGCGCGGGGCATCGGCAACGGTATTTCGCTGATCATCTTTGTGGGGATCGTGGCGGAAATTCCGGCTGCGCTGGTGCAGTTTCTGGAAAGCGGGCGGTCAGGCACGCTGTCGACTCCGGTGATCCTGGGCGTGATTGTGATGGTGGTTGCGGTAATGGCGTTCGTGGTGTTCATGGAACGGGCGCTGCGCAAGATCCATATCCAGTATCCGCGCCGTCAGGTGGGAATGAAGGTCTATGACGGCGGATCGTCGCATTTGCCGGTCAAGGTAAACCCGGCTGGCGTGATCCCGGCGATTTTCGCGTCATCGCTGTTATTGCTGCCGACGACGATTGCGACGTTTTCGGGTGGGTCGACCAACCCGGTTCTGTCG
>JANNKX010000093.1:0-9833 GCA_031396505.1 Rhodobacterales bacterium | reverse complement strand
CCGCGCGTCCGCCAATATCTGATCAACGATATCCATATACACTTTCACTTCTGGCGGAATCGGCGGTGCCGCGGCCACAGTCGCCGCAGCACTGACCGTGACCCCCATCTTGCGGTCGGCCCACGCCTTCAGATCGGCAATTGAGTAGTTGGACAGAAACGGATTTGCGCCGACGACGCCTTGCCCCATCACTGCAAGCACCGTCTGCCCATCCTGTGCTGACAGTGCCTGATCCGCGCCCGACGGCCCCAGAAAATGCGCAAGGTACAGCCGCCCCGCCGTAATCTGATGGCCCTTGCCGCGCAGAAAACTTTCGTTTTCGCGTGCCAGATTTTGCACCATTTCGCGCGACAGTGTCGGGTCAAACCGCAGGTCCAGCAATTCCTGCCGTGACATGTTGGCGGCAAGATCGGGGCGATAGTCACGCATCATGCGCAACCAGGTGCTTTCGATGAACTGACCCAGACCCGTGGCCGATGACCGTTCGTTCTGGGCGGATGCGTTGCCGCCGCTTTCGACCTGGATGATGATGTCGGTCAGCCGCTCCACCGCGTCAGAAGCCGCCAGACCACCGCCGCCGCCCGCCGTTGACCCGCCACTGCCGCCAAGAGCGAACGGATCAACTGGCGCACCGCCAAGCAACACCTCGAAATGCAGATGCGGCCCCGTCGACCGCCCGGTTGTCCCGACATAGCCGATCAGATCGCCCGCCTTGACGGTGCCGCCGGTCTGGATGCCCGGCGCATAGGCGTTCATATGTGCATAGCGGGTCTGCATGCCGCCGGCATGATCGATGTAGACAACATTGCCATAACCGGAGGCATCCCCGGCATAGGCAATCGTCCCCGCACCTGCCGCCATGATCGGTGTTCCGGTGGGCGCAGCCCAATCCACGCCTGCATGCAGTTTTGTGACCTTGAGGATGGGGTGAAAGCGCGGTCCGAACTTTGATGTCAGCGTCCCTTGGGTGGGTGTGATCAGCCCGCCACCCAAACTGCCCAGAGTCGCCGCGCCGCCACCCGGCCGATAGCAGGCGTAACTGCCGGGATCAGCCGCACTGGCCGTCACATAGCACAGTTTGTCGCCCGATGGACCGCTGATGCCCGCAAACAGGATCTGCCCCGGCCCACCCCCCGAATCTGCCGGGTTGGGCGCATATAGAAGGGTCATGCGGTCGCCTTCGGCGGCAATCGCCTCCATATCATGTGCCTTGGACAGCAGCACAATCGCCTCGCCCACCAATTGGGTCGGCACCCCGTTGCGAATTGCCGCGCTATAGAACCCGTCCAGCATCCGGAAATCCTGCACCGCAAGTGGCTCGGCTCCGCCCTGCGCGGATGCGAGCCGTGGCAGATCATCATCGATCCACGCATCTGCCCCAGGGCCATAGCTGGCCTGACCCAGACGTGAAAGACTACCGATAAACGCAGTCGGCCCGTACAGCGACAGGTTCAAAACCTCGGGTGCATCCTTGGTCGGGCGATACCGGATAGCGACGATGCTTCCCGGTGCCATGGCAGCAAGATCGGGCAAATGAGGTTCGGCCATCGCCAGAAAGGCTGCCGCCGCCTCGGTCGAAAAGCCGTTTGCCGCCAGCACGTCGGCAACCGAACGCGTGGCTTCGACGCGCAGCACGATATCACTGAACAGCGGCTGGCGGGTTGCCTCGGATCGCACATAGGCGATGCTGGTTGTGTTCTGGATGACGGTTTCGGTGTAGCTGACAGTGACAGGCTCACCACTCAGGGACTCACCCCAACTGTTGTCGCCATCCGTCACCACGATTTCTTCGCCATCTGCCGGTGACGGCGTTTGCGGCGCTGCGGTGTCGGGCAGGGCCTCTGCCTGAAACGTCTGGCTTTGCGTCGCCTGAAAGAACGCAAAATCCTCGCGGCTTGATGGTAATGCCGTCATCAGCGCGCGTTCTTTCACCACCATGGCATCTTCCACCAAGACAAACCGCTCTGGCAGCACCGGTCCAAACCGCACCGCATCCAGCGTCGGGGGCCCGGCCAGCGTTTGCGCCCGCGCCGTGCCTGCGCGTTCAAACCGCAGGATCATCGGATCACCGGCAATATCCACAAACGGTGTTTCGATCCTTATTGCGGCCACAGCTTGATCGCCCGCATCGAATTGGACTGCTTGTTCATCGCCTGCTGCCAGGTCTGCCGCGACCTCGTCACTGCCCCTGAACAACCCGCGCCCCAGCCACCCCACAGTGCAAAGCCCGATCAAAACCACGGCTCCTGCTGCCACGCGCTTGCGCAGCCTTGCATTGCGGCGTTTTGCCGATAACGCCCCGGTGCGCTTGAAATGCGGGTCGATCTCCATCCCGCCTTTTCCCTACCTGAATGCGCCCGTACCGTTGCTTTGCCGGATGCGTCGCCCCTCGGTGGGTGCAGGTGCCGCCGGTTGTGGGGCCGGTGCCGCCTGGCGTGGAGCGGCTTGCGTCGGGGCTGCCTGCCGTTGGGTGGTGCGTGGAGCGGCGGCGGCAGGTGCTGGTGCCGCTACTGCTGGGCAAGCCACATCATCCCTTTGCAGCAGTTGGCGGAAAATCTCGACCGTGGGGTCTTGTGATGGTGCAGCGACTGCCAGTGTATCGAAGTACAATTGCAAGGCCCGACGCGATCCGTTGCCCCATGCCCCGTCGATTGTGCTGGTGTAGCAGTTCATCCGCGCCAGTTCTGTCTGCACAGCAACTGCCAACTGTTCCGGTGGCGGGTCATAGGCCCCGGTCAGGATCAGTTGTTCATGGGCGGCAGGGTCTGCTGCCTTGGATGCTTGGCGTGCAGCAATATCGGTGTAGTCCAGTTGCTGCGCGGGCGTCGGTGCTGCAAGCGAAGCCAGCGTCGCCGTTTCACCAAGCACCACTGATGGTTGTGGCAAACCGCCTGCGCCTGGCACGGCACGTGGACGCGCAGGTGCCGCTGTGACGGGTGTCGCCGCAAGAACAACCAGCGCCTCGCCTTCAACCTCGGCACCGGTCACGATGGGCGATACCGTTGCAATGATGGGTGACAGGACACTGGCCGATTGAATGACCACGGGCTGAACAGGGGATGTGACGACTGCCGTTTCCGCAACCCGCGCGTTCAGTCCGCCTGCCGATGGTTTGCCGACGTCGACCGCGATGCCAGCCTCTGTCCACAACGCGATCATCCGCGCGCGGTCCTCGGGCGAGAGGCGTTCCAGCATGTCGTAATCTGCTGCCGTCAATTGCGTGCTGCTGGTGACGGCGCGAAAAACGAATGGTGCCGCAAGGGTCGAACGTACCCACAGCCCCGGTGCAGGCACCGCATCCGCATCTGCAACGCTTGCAGGAAACTGTTCGGCCAGCGCCCGGCCGGGTTCGACGAGCCGCTCTTGCATCAGCGCGGCCATATCCGCCGCCTCTGGCGGGCATTCGGCTCCGGGTGCGGTTGGCATCGCGATGAACAGGTCCAGCAGATCATCCGGCGGGGGCAAAGGGACTGCGGTCGCGCCGCAGGTATCCAGAAAAACCAACGTCTCGGCACGGCCGACGCCGCGCAATGCCGCAAGTGCCGGATCAAGCGCTATCCGGCCATCGCCTGACAACAGCACGATTTCATTTTCGTCGGCTGCCGCTGCACCACGATAATAGAAAAGGGTGGTCGCATCCGCCGGAACTGCGGCAATTGCAGCCGTCAATGCGGCCTCATCAGGATTCTGCAAACGCGAAACCGCAAAGCCAAGGCCGAATAGTGTTTCGGAAAGCGCCAGAATTTCTGCTTGATCCGGCACAGCCGCAGCTTCACCTGATTCGGATGAAACGACGATCGCGACCCGGTCCTGCGCCGCAGCGGGCACGGCATAGGCGAAAATCAGCGCAAAGAGTGCTTGGCGTGCCACACTCATCCCCCAACCCCCTGTGGTGTCAGAAACAGTGTCCAACGTTCCGTCAGCTTTGTATCCACCTCGACATAAGGCACCTCAAGAAACCCACGCACGGCGCAGTCTTTCTCACCCTTAATCTCAAATTCCCTTGGTCCGACACACATGTTCGTGCCCCCTGTCAGGATAGCGTTGCCAAAAACATCTTGCGCGAAAACATAGACATATCGAGCATCCAATTTTTCCCGAATGACGTTGGCGCATTGGTTCGGGCCCACCGTCCACCAACCGCGCGTCACAAATTCATCGCGTTCAAATTGCCCTATTGCCACGTTTACCACATCGAATGACTGGTTGCAGACCGCAAATTCTGCCATCGCGGGTGACCCCGTCAACAACAGAAAGCCGATGGCAGATCGCGTCAGCCCCATTTTGGTCAGAATCACCACGCATACACTTGGATTGCGACACCACCTTAACTCAGGTATCATGGAACTGTATATTATGGACACAAGGGCTTTCACTATGGCACGCGTTTCGCGCATTTTCGCCAGCGCATTTGCTCTGGCGGTGACCTTATCCAGTACGCAGGTTTTTGCGCAAGAGTGCTCGGGTTCGAAATGCGGCGGTAACGAGCCCATTCGTGACCTGCGTGACGACCGCGCCAACAATCAACGCGACCCGATCATCACCGATGCACCCGTTGCAGCGGATTTTGTTCTTGTGGTCCCTCCGTCATTCCAGTTTCCCGCGTCAAACAGCCCCGTGACCCGTGGGTCGGGCGGCCAGATCCGGTCAAGCTGGGCCGTCGGCGTGTTCCGCTAAGGTCGATACGCACAATCACTGCACATCCCACCTTGACAGGTGGGTCTGAATGCAGACCATTTCCTACGTTGGTCCCGCGCGGGGATGACCTGAGTCCCCGGCGCGCAAAAATGATAGGAAGTTGTCATGTTACTGCGTTTTTTCGCCGCTCTCGTTGCAGTGTCGCTGGCTTCCGCGCCAGTTGCAGCCCAAGACGCCGCTGCGCCCAGCCTTGCACTTGAATTGAACACCGCCGCCGACACAGCTGAAGGCGCGTGCCGCCTGACTTATGTGGCCAGCAACGGTTTGGGTGTTCCGTTGGAAATGACCAGCTTCCAAATGGCGGTTTTTGATGCAGGCGGGGCCGTGACGCGGTTGCTGGTGCTGGATTTCGGTGCGTTGCCGGTGGGCAAGACCAAAGTCGTGCAGTTTGACATTCCGGGCCAGCCTTGCGCGCAGATTTCGCGGCTCATCGTGAATGACGTGGTGCAATGCACAACAACGGGTGGCGCTGCGGTTGATGGGTGCCTGACATCGCTGTCAACGGCGTCGCGCAGCACCATCCAGTTCGGGTTGTGATGCCATGAACATGCCCGATCT
Source organism: Rhodobacterales bacterium (assembly GCA_031396505.1). Taxonomy (GTDB): domain Bacteria; phylum Pseudomonadota; class Alphaproteobacteria; order Rhodobacterales; family Rhodobacteraceae; genus JAAFHS01. The sequence goes on along the minus strand of JANNKX010000093.1, from coordinate 4,577 downwards.
TTCGTCGCTTGGAACGTCGACACTGGTTGTTTTTACGGCGTTGATCGCCCTGTCGATCCTTGCCGTGACCGTGTTCTTTTTCAAGATCATCCAGTTTGCCCGCATGGGTGTCGGGCGTCACCGTGTTGCGGACGCCGTTTTGGATGACTGGCTGGGTGGTCGTGCCGACAAGGCACAAGCGCGCGCATCCGAACGCAAAACCGTGCTGACGCGCATTTTGCAGGCGGTCATCATTTGCCTGCGCGCCCGCCCGAATGAACCTGCTTATGCCGAGGAACTTGGGCGTCAGGTAGCGCTGACCGAACTGACGGCGCTGACAGGGCGGATGCGCGTGTTGGAAACCGTTGTGCAGGCAGCCCCAATGCTTGGCCTGCTGGGTACGGTGATCGGGATGATTGACGCGTTTGGCACGTTGTCCACATCGGCGGGCGGCGTGGCCGATCCGGCGCAGCTTGCCGGCGGGATCTGGACAGCGCTGACCACCACGGCGGCGGGGCTGGCGATTGCGCTTGCGACGTATTTTGCCGCCGTCTGGTTGGAAGGGCGGATCGAGAATGAACGCCAGACGATCGAGCCGCTGATCTCGGCGGCGATCCATGGCCGGGTCGATATTCCCGGCAAGGGTTAGGGCGGGATTGCGCAATGGCGCTGGGGCGTGAACTTCTGACCGAACGGCGCAATCCGAAACGGTATCGCATCTCGTTGACGCCACTGGCGGATGCGATGTTCAATCTGCTGATCTTTTTCATGCTGTCATCGAACATCACGCCATATTCGCTGTTGCCACTTAGGGGTGCAGCGGTATTGCCCGGTGACGGGGCGGGCGTGGGTGACGGCGCAGCACAGCCTGCGGGGGCAGATGCGGCGGTCTGGACAGTTGGCCAAGGCGGGATCATTGCGAACGGACAATTGTTTTCGATGGATCAGGCAGATGATCTGACGGACATCCTGACGCAGGCGGGCACGCAGAGCATTGTCCTTGTGATCCGTCCCGAGGCGCAGGTGCAGGATCTGACAACGGTGCTCGAGGCGCTGTCGGCGGGTGGGATCAGTCAGGTGCAGCTGTCAGGGAGGGGCGTATGAGACCCCTACCCAAGCGCAACAAGAAGTTGGACGCGGATGTGTCATTTTCCATCGTATCCATCGTGTTTCTACTGCTGTTTTTCTTTCTGATGACGGGGCAGGTTCTGAATCAGGCCCCCGAAAACATGGCCTTGGCGGAAACCTCTGACCTGCCGCTGGATCGGCTGCCCGCACCGATTCTGGTGGTGGGTGATAATGGGCAATGGGCGCTTGATGGTGTGACGGTCGCGCCAGAACTGCTGGCGCTGGCGTTGCAGGACCTGGAACAACCGGTGATCCTGCATGTGCTGATCGGCAAAGAGGCCCCGGCGGAAAGCTTGTTGCAGGTGGTGACGCGACCCGATCTTGCCGATATCGAACTGCGGCTGGTGACCCTGCGGCGGAGCGAGCAGCCATGATCGGGCGGGGTCGTGAAGGTGTGGCGTGGATGCAGTCTTTCGGGCTGTCGATGATGGTTCACGGGGCGGCTGTCGCGTATTTTCTGTTTCCGCTGCTGGATTTGATCCGGTTAGGCGAAAATATTCCCGAACCGATGGCGGTGACGCTGTCGGTTATGGAAATCGCGCCCGAGGTGATCGCCCCGACTGAGGAAATTCCACTTGCCCCGCCGGAAGAGGTGGCCGTGGAACCCGAAGTGCCGCCGACGCCGGAACCAGAGCAATTGGCGGCGGTGGTGCCCGAAGAGGAGTTGGTTTCACCGGAGGCAGAAGAGAGTGATCCACTGGCGGCACTGGAACCGGAACCGATTGCGCCGGTTCAAGCCACGACGCTGAGCCCGATTGTGCCCGAGGGTGATGGCGGCGGGACGATCGCGCCGATCGGGGTTGCCGCAGTGCAGCCGGTGGCACCCTTGGCGGCGGCACCCGAAGCGATTGCGCCAACGGTTGCTGCGCCGGAAACGGTGGCCGCCGTGCAGTTGGTGCCTGCGCCGCCTGCGGCCCCGCCATCGCAAGACCCGGAGGTGACGCAGGGGCCACCGAGTGCCGTGGACGAGTTCATCTTGCGCATCCGGGGGCAGTTGTCGCTGCCTTGCCTCGTGGCGACGCCGCGCCGGGATGCGGGGGGCGAGATCAGCCTCGATTTTCTGGCGGCGAACGAGGCGGATATCCTGACGTTTTCCAAGGAGCTGCTGGCGGATGTGGCAGCACCGCCGCCTGCGCGCAACGTGCTGGTGGACCCCCGGCAATGTGCAGCGTTGAACTTTGTGCGCGAGGGCGCGCGGTATCCGACATTCCCGCTGGCCATCGCGGTGCAGGCGGACGCGGTGAGCAGTGGGGACCGGCTGGTGGGGGCGCTGCAAGGGGCGCAGGGGCGTTACGTCAGCATGATCGTGATCGACGACAATGGCGTGGTGCAGGACCTGAGCGCGTATCTGTCATTCAGCGGGGATACGGTGAGTTTCGATGTGCCGATGTCGCGGTTCGGCCCGGCGCGCGACACGCAGCAGTTGCTGATGGCAATGGCGACGGCGGGGCGGCCGGTGGCGATGGACACGCATAACGGGTTTCTTGCGGCGGAATTCTTTCCGGTGCTGCGCGAAACGGTGGACCGGAATGCGCCGATGGCGATGATCCCGTTCCGGCTGCAGTAGGCGAAATTGACGGCTGTCAATTTTCAGCTTAGATGAATTATATCAATGTCTTAGGTTTTAATAATCGGGCTGATTTAACACTTTCTTAACGATTTTGACGACCCTAGAGCGTATGGCTGCCAGTCAGGTGATCCTGATTGGCAGCGATACGCTGTCGAGTGGGGTTTTGCGGGCCCTGGCGGGGCGGCCCCGTCACACCGCGCGCGCATGAAACAATCATCCGGATTTCAACACCGACTGTCTTGATTTCCCTGCTGTGTTCCAAGGATGATCTGCGATGCTGCGTCATAAGATGCGAACAACCATTTCGAAAGGGATTTTCATCATGCGCCGTATCCTCCTTGCCTCCGTCTTTTTTCCCGCCTGTGCCTTTGCCGACCAGATCGATGCGACCAGCCGGATTACCGATGTCACGGTTTACCCGTATGGCGCGCAGATCACGCGGGTGGTGACGTTTGATGCGCCGGCGGGCAGCCATGATCTGATGGTTGGCGACCTGCCTGCGGAAACCTATGCCGAGGCGCTTCGGATTGCGCCGGGGGATGGGGTGACATTGGGCAGTTACGCCTTGCGGGGTGAATTGCTGCCACCGCCGGACCCGCGCCTGACGGAAGCCGCGGCAGGCGCGAAGGCCGAGGTGGACCGGCTGGAAGTGGCAGAGCGGGCGGCGATTTTGGCGATGGATGCGATTCAGACGCAGATCAACGCGGCGAATGCGCAGGTGGAGTTTCTGAAAAGCGTCAAGGCAGAGCCGACGGTGGATGCAACATCGGCGGCGGCGCTGCGGGATATTGCGAAGATGATCGGCGAAGAGGTTCAGGCGGCGGGTGATTCTGCGCGTGCGGCGGCCGGCGAGATGCTGGTGGCGCAGGCGGACCTTGCGAAACTGCAGGCATCGCTGGCCACGGCGCGCGAGGCCTATGCGACCGCGTCCTATGATGACACGCTGTATGCGGGGCTGAACGTCAAGGTAGATGTGGCAACGGCGGGGCAGGCGAGTGTGACGATCACGCAGTTCATGAATGATGCTGCAAGCTGGCAGCCGGTTTACGACATGCGACTGGAGCGTGAGGGCGACGCCAGTCTGACGGTGCAACGCGGCGTGGTCATCAGTCAAAACACTGGCGAGGACTGGACGGGCGTTGCCCTGACACTGTCGACGGCAAGCCCGACATCGCAATCGGAACCATCTTCGCTGTACCCGGAATTTCGTAGTATTGCCGACGAACAGAAGCTGGGGACTGATACGCGGTCGGGACTGCAAGGTTTCGCGGGTGAGATGCCGATGGCAGATGCAGCCGCAGCGCCAATGGTTGTGATGGAGCGAAGCATTTCTGCGACAACATTCTACGAGGGCGATACAGTCGTCTACCGCTATCCCGTTGCGGTTGACGTGGAATCGGGCGTGACCGACCTGCGGCTGGCCTTGGACGAGGTGGTGCTGACCCCCGAAATTACCGCCCGCGCCGTCCCGCGTGCTGATGCGACGGCCTTCCTGATGGCGGAATTCACCAATAGCGGGAATGCGGTGCTGCTGCCCGGCACCGCCTATCTTTACCGCGATGGCACGTTGATCGGGGCGACGGAATTGGAACCTATCCAGCCGGGGCAGCAGGCGGAACTGGCGTTCGGTGCGATTGAAGGTCTGCGTCTGACGCGGGATATGCCGGTGCGGGCGGACGGGCAGCGTGGCCTGATCGTATCGTCGAACCAAAGCGAGGAAGTGGCGGTGCTGGAGGTGGAAAACCTGACGGACGAGGCATGGGATGTGCGGCTGATGGATCTGGTGCCCTATTCGGAGCAAGAAGACCTGGAGATTTCATGGGCCACCGATCTGCCCGTGACGGAAGAAGACGTCGATGGCCAGCGGGGGATCATGGCGTGGGATTTCGTGCTGCCGGCG
>JANNKX010000076.1:0-19885 GCA_031396505.1 Rhodobacterales bacterium | reverse complement strand
GTGGGGGCCGCTGTGCAGGACCTTCAACGCGACGGCGCTCTGCCCGGCGTGCCTGCACTGACCTCCATCACTGTCGACCCGCCGCGCGAGGCAGCACATGGCGATATGGCCACGAATGCGGCGATGGTTCTGGCAAAGCCTGCGGGCATGGCCCCGCGCGCGATTGCCGATGCCCTTGCCCCGCGCCTTGCCGCCGATCCGCGCGTGGCTGCGGTGGATGTGGCAGGCCCCGGTTTCATCAATATCCGTCTGACACCGACCGTCTGGCAGGGCCTTGTGCGCGCGGTGCTGGAACAGGGCACGGGCTATGGCCGTTCAACCCTTGGGCAGGGGCGGCGGGTGAATGTAGAGTTCGTCTCGGCCAATCCGACAGGCCCGATGCATGTGGGCCATGTGCGGGGGGCGGTGTTCGGCGACGCGCTGGCGCGGCTGCTGACATTCGCGGGCTGGGATGTGACGCGGGAATATTACATCAACGACGGCGGCGCGCAGGTCGATGTGCTGGCGCGCTCGGCGTACGAGCGGTACCGCGAGGCTTGCGGTCTGTCGCCGGAAATCCGCGAAGGCCTTTATCCCGGCGATTATCTGATCCCGGTGGGCGAGGCGTTGAAAGCCAAGTATGGCAACAGCCTGCTGGACAAGGGCGAGCAATACTGGCTCGCCGATATCCGCGATTTTGCATCCGCCATGATGATGGATGAAATCAAGGGCGATCTGGCCATCCTTGGCGTGCAGATGGATGTCTATTCATCCGAAAAGGCGCTGTATGGCACGGGCAAGATCGAGGCGGCGATTCAGGTTTTGCGCGACATGGACCTGATTTACGAAGGCACGCTGGAGCCGCCAAAGGGCAAGACGCTGGATGATTGGGAACCGCGCCAGCAAACGCTGTTCCGCAGCACGGCGCATGGCGATGATGTCGACCGCCCGGTGCAGAAATCCGATGGTGGCTGGACCTACTTTGCCCCCGATATTGCCTATCACTATGACAAGGTGCAGCGCGGGTTTGATGCGCTGATTGATATCCTTGGCGCCGATCACGGCGGTTACGTCAAGCGCATGAAGGCGGCGGTTGCCGCGCTGTCGAACGGTCGGGTGGCGCTTGACTGCAAGCTGATCCAGTTGGTCAAGCTGTACAAGAACGGCGAGCCGTTCAAGATGAGCAAACGCGCGGGCACGTTCGTGACCCTGCGCGATGTTGTCGAACAGGCGGGCGCGGATGTGACACGGTTTGTCATGCTGACGCGCAAGAACGATGCCACGCTGGACTTCGATTTCGCAAAGGTGCTGGAACAGTCGAAAGACAACCCGGTGTTTTACGTCCAGTACGCCAACGCGCGGATCAATTCCGTCATGCGCAAGGCGCGCGAGGCCGGGATTGATGTGTCCGATGCCGCCCTTGCCGCTGCTGACCTGACCAAACTCGATCATCCGGCGGAAATCGGCATGGCGCGGCAGCTTGCCGAATGGCCCCGCCTTGTGGACGTGGCGGCGCGCAACAATGAGCCACATCGCATCGCGTTTTACCTTTATGAACTGGCGTCCGATCTGCATGGGCTGTGGAACCGTGGCAACGACGATGTCTCGCTGCGCTTTTTCCAGGAGGGCGATCCTGCCACAACGGCGGCAAAAATCGCCCTTGCGCGTGCCACGGGCGTTGTGATCGCGGCGGGATTGGGTATTCTGGGCGTGTCGCCGGTCGAGGAAATGCGCTGATCAATCGCGCCCCGCCCGGAACATGAGCAGGGCACGGCGCGCATGGGATCCAACCCAAGCCGCCAAAGATGAGGGCAGGCATGGCGGATCAGGATTATGACACTTACGGGGCTTATGTCCCGGCACGGGCCTTTGCGCCCGGTCGCATCATGCATCTTGCAGGCGGCGTGACATCGGCGGCGCTGGTGATCGGGATGGCCGTCTGGGGCTATCAACTGGCGGTGCGCGATGTGGCGGGGATACCGGTCGTGCGTGCGCTGGAAGGGCCGATGCGGATGGCCCCTGATACACCGGGCGGTGACATTGCGGCGCATCAGGGGCTGGCGGTGAACGATGTGGCGGCTTTGGGCGCGGCCACGCCCCTGCCTGAGGCGCTGTCGCTGGCACCGCGTCCCGTGGCCTTGACAGATGAAGACGTGGCCGGGCTTGGCCGGTTTGAGGCCGAGGAGGACGCATCGCTGTTGACCGCATCGGCGGGCCTGAGCGACCCTGCGACCCTTGCAGAACCCATCGCACCCGAGATTACCGCCGCCGCCGTCGAGGCCGCACTGGCCGAGGCGCTGACCCCCGAAGAGGTGATGGCCTTTGCCACGTCCGATCTGCTGGATGCGGGCGCGCCGCTGACATCGCTGATCCCGCGCCGCCGTCCGGGCAGTGCCGCACCCGTGACCGATGTGCAGCAGGTTGTGGCCGTGGTGCAGCCGCAGCTTGACGAGGCGACCCTCGCCGTGGGCACGCCGCTGGTGCAGTTGGGCACATTCCGCACCGAAGACGATGCGCGCGCCGAATGGGCGAAACTTTCGGCACGCTTTGGCGATTTGATGGCGGCGAAATCAGTCATCCTGCAACCGGCGGATTCGGGCGGATCGCCCTTTGTGCGCCTGCGCGCGCACGGCTTTGCCAATGAGGATGACGCGCGCCGCTTCTGCACGGCCTTGCTGGCGGAAAACACGTCCTGCCTGCCCACCCTGCACCGATGACACCGGCGATTTTCGGCTGTGAGGGGCTGATGCTGTCGCGCGATGAGGCGGCGTTTTTCAGGGATGCCGACCCGTTCGGCTTTATCCTGTTTGCCCGCAACGTCGAGACGCCGGACCAGATCAGCGCGCTGACCGATGCCCTGCGCACCTGCGTCGGGCGCGATGCCATCGTCACCATCGATCAGGAAGGCGGGCGGGTGCAGCGGCTGCGCGGGCCGCTGTGGCGCGAATGGCCTGCCCCCTTGGATACGGTGGCGCGCACGCGCGATCCGCTGCGCGCAATGTGGATTGCCGCGCGGCTGATTGCCCACGAACTGATGGCCCTTGGCATCGACAGCAATTGCGCGCCTTGTGCCGATCTTGCGCGCGATGATACGCATGTTTTCCTGCGCAACCGGTGCTACGGCGGCGATGTGGCGACGGTTGTGGGCGTGGGGCGGGCAGTGGCTGACGGGTTGCTGGCGGGCGGCGTGCTGCCCGTGGTCAAGCATATGCCGGGGCATGGCCGCGCAACACTGGATACCCACCACAGCCTGCCAACGGTCGACGCCAACCGCGCCGATCTTGAGGCGACGGATTTTGCGGCCTTCGCGGCCCTTGCCGACCTGCCGATGGCGATGACGGCGCATATCGTGTTTTCCGCCTATGATGACCTGCCCGCCACGCAATCGCCCGCAATGATCCGTGTGATCCGCGATGTCATTGGTTTTGCCGGGCTGCTGATCACCGATGATCTGAACATGCAGGCACTGTCTGGGACGGTGGCACAGCGCGCCGCGGCCTCGCTTGCCGCGGGATGCGATATTGCCCTGCATTGCAAGGGCACAGTGGCCGAAATGACCGCCACCGCCGCAGCGATTGGTGCGATGCCCCCTGCAACGCAGGCACGGGTCACGACCGCACTGGCGCGGCGCACATCCGCCGGTCCTGTTGACATTCCCGCCCTTGACGCCGAATTTGCAAGGCTGATGGGCGGGGGGACACATGCCTGACGATTGGGACAGCGCGGAACGGCTTGCCCCGCTTGACCGCATGGCGGCCGAGGCGCTGATCGTTGATGTCGACGGGTTTGAAGGCCCGCTTGATCTGCTGCTGACCCTGTCGCGCACGCAGAAGGTGGATTTGCGCCGGGTGTCCGTGTTGCAACTCGCCGAACAATATCTGGTATTTGTCGCACAGGCGCAGGTGTTGCGCATTGAACTTGCCGCCGATTATCTGGTGATGGCGGCCTGGCTGGCCTATCTGAAATCGCGCCTGCTGCTGCCCCCTGAACCGGGGGCGGATGGGCCAAGCGCCGAAGACCTTGCCGCCCATCTGGCGTTTCAGTTGGAACGCCTGTCGGCGATGCGCGATGCCGCCGCCCGCCTGATGGCGCGCGATCAGAAGGGGCGCGATTTCTTTGCGCGCGGTGTGCCCGAAGACGTGACCCGCAACCGCCACATCACCTATTCGGCAACCCTGCTGGACCTGATGCGCGCCTATGCCCGCATCCGCACCAAGGATGAATTCCGTCCCTTCGTGATGGACCGCAACCATGTGTTTACCATGGAACAGGCGCTGGACCGGATGCGCGGCCTGATCGGCTATGCCGGCGACTGGGCGGACCTCACCAGTTTCATCCCCGATGGGTGGGATATCAACCCGATGCGGCGCCGCTCATCGACAGCGGCGCATTTTGCGGCGATGCTGGAAATGGCGAAAGCCGGGCAGGTCGATATCCGGCAGGGTGAAACCTTTGCGCCAATTCAGATCAAACGGCGTGGATCAAGTTAATGGCAGATGTGAGTAACACCGCAGAACCCATTGAAAAAACGCTGTTCGAAGCCCCGCCGATGGGGGAACAGGAACGTATGGTCGAGGCTGTTCTGTTTGCATCGGCTGATCCTGTGACGGTGGCCGAACTGGTGGCGCGGATGCCACATGGCTGCGATCCGGCCGAGGCGCTGGTCACCTTGCGCAAACGCTATGACGGGCGCGGCGTGAACCTCGTGCGGGTGGGCGATGCTTGGGCGATGCGCACCGCCCCCGATCTGGGTGCGCTGATGCGCAAGGAAACGGTCGAGACGCGCAAACTGTCGCGCGCGGCGATCGAAACGCTGGCGATTGTGGCCTATCATCAACCTGTCACACGGACCGAAATCGAAGAAATTCGCGGCGTTGCCGTATCACGCGGCACGGTGGACCAATTGCTGGAACTGGAATGGATCAGGCTGGGGCGCAGGCGCATGACGCCGGGCCGCCCGGTGACCTTTGTGGTGACCGAAACCTTCCTTGATCACTTCGGCCTTGAATCCGCGCGTGATCTGCCGGGGCTGAAGGAATTGCGCAGCGCGGGGTTGCTTGACAACCGCCCGCCACCGGGACTTGCGCTGCCCGATGAGGCAGAGGATGACGGCCAGATCGGGCAGTCGGAATTGTTCGAAGACTAACGCCATACCGCATATGGGTGATGTGTGCGATGCTACTGGTTGTATGGTGGGTGCTCAATCCCCTGCTGCATACCTTGCGCGGCGCAACAGACTGGACCCGTATCGCTATGGGCATCCGCAATTTTCGTGAACGCGTTTATCAGGCCGTCAGTTGCGAAATTGGTGGCATTCTGGTCGCAGCCCCGCTTTATGCGCTTGTAGCGGATGCCGGGGCGCAGGAAAGCATCACGCTGATTGTTGCGGTATCGGTTGTGGCGACGGTCTGGGTATTGATCCACAATGCGATCTTTGATGTGGTGGAATGGCGCATTGCACAGCGCACCGCGAGTGAACGGCCACAGGCATGGCGCGTTGTGCACGCCTGCAGTCTGGAGGCCACATTGATGATTCTGACGGTTCCGGTGGTGATGGTCATGGGCGGACACAGCTTTGTTGATGCTGTCATGCTCGATATCGGGCTGACCTTTGTCTACCTTATCTATGCCTATCTGTTCCACATGGCCTATGATTGGGCCCGACCGGTAAGGTGACCCATCAGACGAACTGCTTGGCCAACTTCAATCCCTGCCCCTGATAATTCGACGCGATCCCCGCGCCGTACAGCACGTCAGGCCGCGCCGCCATGCGTTCATACACCAGCCGCCCCACCACCTGTCCGTGTTCCAGAACGAAAGGTGCCTCGTGGCAGCGCACCTCCAGCACCCCGCGGGACCCCACGCCGCCCGCATCGCGATGCCCGAAACCGGGGTCGAAGAACCCTGCGTAATGCACCCGGAATTCGCCCACCATTGCCAGATAAGGTGCCATTTCGGCGGCGTAATCGGGCGGGATTGTCACCGCCTCACGGCTGACCAGAATATAGAACGCACCCGGATCAAGAATGATCTGGCCCTGATCCGTGCGGATTTCCTCCCAGAAGTCTGCCGCCGGGTAATGCGCGATCCGGTCCAGATCGATCACGCCCGCATGGGGTTTGGCGCGGTATCCCTGCAACCCGCCGGGCAAGCGCAGATCGACCGAAAACCCCAACCCTTCGGAAATCAGCGCATCCCCGGTGACCAGCGGATCGGCGGCATGCAGGGCGTGCAGCGCCGCATCATCCAGCACAGCTTGGCCCTGCCGGAACCTGATCTGGTTCAACCGTTGCCCCGCACGCACCAGCACCGAAAAGCTGCGCGGGCAGACCTCGGCATACAAGGGCCCGGTATATCCTTCGGGGATGCGGTCGAATTCCGCCCCGCCATCGGTGATCGTGCGGGTCAGCAGATCCAACCGCCCGGTCGATGATTTGGCATTGGCGACCGCCGTGATGCCGTGGGGCAGGGCCAGCCGTTCCATCAACGGGATCACATAGACGCAACCCTTCTCCAGCACGGCCCCGGATGTCAGATCAACGCGGTGCATCTCGAACGCGGCCAGACGATCGGCCACGCGCCGCCCGTGCCCTGCCAGAAACGACGCGCGCACGCGGTAGGCCACGGTACCAAGCCGCAGATCAAGGCTGGCGGGCTGTATCTGTTCGGGAATGATCGCAGGGTGGGCCACGATGGTGCCCGCCGCAATCATCGCGCGCAAGGTCTGGTCTGGCAGCACACCGGTCATGTCATCCCCCCCGAAGTTCGCCAGAAGTCCGCCTGAAATTGGAACCGCCCGCGCAGGGTTTCCCCCGACGGGCGGTTTCAATGGTCGGGCCAGAGTGATTCGAACACTCGACCTCCCGCCCCCCAGACGGACGCGCTAACCAGGCTGCGCTATGGCCCGAACAGACGCGTTCATACCCGTTTTCCGGGCCGGAGCAAGCAGGAAAGTGCATCGCCGCCCGACTACAGGCTGCCGGGGCGACTGGTGCGCGCGACGCGTGCGCGCAGGGCCGCAAGACGCGCGGCAACCGCGCGCAAGGCGTTCGGATCAACGGCTGTCGCACCGGCACGCAGACGCGCGGCAAGCGTCGGCCCGGTGGGCACTGACACGGATTCGGCATCACGCGGTGGTGGCGGGGCGGCGGTCGCGGGCGCAGGGGTCACGTCCCAGATGCCCGCAGGCGGGTCGTCGCGCGAAGGAGACACCGCCCCATCCCACAGGCCCGGCTGCACAGGTGCAGGCCGCAAGCGCGCCATGGCGTCCTGCAACACGGTGACGGTTGCCTCTTCTGCAGCGGGGGCATCCAGCGGCGGCGGCCTGTCCACTTCGATATCGGCTAGGGCCACTTCCAGTGCGACCTCTTCGTCGGATGGATCATCCGTCAGCCCGGCCACATGTCGCACTCCATGTTCACGCAGCACTTTCTGGACACCGCGAATGGTCATGCCGTCCGCATGCAGCAGCCGCTTGATGCCTTCCAGCAGGGCCACATCGCTGGGCCGGTAATAGCGCCGCCCGCCCGCGCGTTTTACCGGCTTGATCTGTGGAAACCGGCTTTCCCAGAACCGCAGCACATGCGCGGGCGTGTCCAGATGATCGGCCACTTCGCTGATGGTGCGGAAGGCGTCGGCTGATTTCTCCATCAGGGCCCCTAGCGTTTCTTGCCAGCGGCCACGCGGTCTTTCATCAAATGCGACGGACGGAAGGTCAGCACAGTGCGCGGGCTGATCGGCACCTCATCCCCGGTTTTGGGATTGCGCCCGACGCGCGCGGTTTTGGCGCGCACCGAAAACGTGCCGAAGGACGAGATTTTCACAGCCTCCCCCCCCGCCAATGCGTTGGACATATGCTGCAGCACGCTTTCCACAAGCTGCGACGATTCATTCCGGCTCAGGCCCACTTCGCGGAAAACCGCCTCAGAAAGGTCCATCCGTGTCAAAGTCTTTTCGCTCATCTTCCCCCCCGGGTTTTGATGAAACTTTGCGCCGGGTGGTTTTCCGAGTCAATAACAATGACTTGGGGGGTTATCTTCAAATATCGGGTTTTGCCGATGTTGCGCGATTTACCAGCGCAGAACGACCGATCCCCAGGCCAAACCGCCGCCAATCGCCTCGGTCACGATCAGATCGCCGGGTTTGATCTGCCCACGGGCCACGCCGACGGACAGCGCAAGGGGAATCGATGCCGCCGATGTATTGCCGTGATCCTGCACGGTCACGACCACGCGGTCCATCGAAACACCCATCTTGTGCGCGGTGCCCGTGATGATGCGCAGGTTGGCCTGATGCGGCACGATCCAGTTGACGTCATCGGCGGTAAGCCCCGCCTTTTCCAGCGACCTGTGCGCCGTTTCGGCCAGCTTTTCAATGGCATGGCGGAACACTTCCTTGCCCTGCATCCGCAAATGCCCGGTCGTGCCGGTGGACGTGCCGCCATCAACATAAAGCAGATCCTGAAACCGCCCGTCGCTGTTCAGGTCGGCTGCCAGAATTCCACGGTCGGTAACATCGCCTGTACCCGTCTGTGCCTCCAGCACAAGCGCACCCGCGCCGTCCCCGAACAGAACCGATGTGGCGCGGTCATCCCAATCCATCAGGCGGCTGAAGGTTTCGGCCCCGATCACCAGAATGCGCGTCGCCTGCCCAGCGGCAATCAGCGCGTTCGCCGTGGTCAGCGCATAGACAAACCCCGCGCAAACCGCCTGCACGTCAAAGGCAAAACCCTGTGTCATGCCGAGATTGGCCTGCACCATCGTCGCCACCGACGGAAACGTCAGATCAGGGGTCGATGTCGCCACGATGATTGCATCAAGGGCAGCCGCATCTATCCCCGCATCCGCAAGGGCGGCCTTGGCGGCCCTGGTCGCAAGGTCCGAGGTCAGTTCCCCCGCGGCCGCGAAATGGCGCCGTTCAATGCCTGATCGCGACCGGATCCATTCATCGGATGTATCGATCTTGTCGGCAAATTCCGCGTTTTCGACAACGCGCGCGGGCAGGTAGTGCCCCACACCCATGACCACGGCGCGTCTCGTCATTCGAAGGTTCCGTCCTTTGCCGTCGTCTGGGCATCATCCTGCCCCGTGCGGGCGGTCTGTGCAAGTTGCGCCGCAAGGCCGGCCTGAAAGCCCGATTGCGCAAGCCGGTAGGCAAGGGTGATTGCCGCAGCCACACCCGTTGCATCCGCCGACCCGTGCGATTTGACGACCGTGCCGTTCAGCCCCAGAAACACGCCACCGTTCTGGCGACGCGGATCGATGCGGCGCTGCAACCGTTTGAGGGAATTCATCGCCAGCAGGGCTGCGAATTTCGACATCAGGCCCGCGTTGAACGCCTCGCGCAGGAAATCGGAAATCAGCTTGCCGTGCCTTCGCCGGTTTTCAGCGCGATGTTGCCCGTAAAGCCATCGGTCACGATCACGTCAACGCGGTCGGACGGCAGATCGCCACCTTCGACAAAGCCCACATAGTCAAACGCGCCCGATACGGCGGCCTGCGCCATCGTATCATGCGCCTCTTTCAATTCGGCCCGGCCTTTATGCTCTTCGGTGCCGACATTCAGCAAACCGATGCGCGGCCGCGCAAGGTTCAGCCCGTTACGGGCATAAGCCGCCCCCATGATTGCATATTGCACCAGATCTTCCGCCTCTGCCTTGATGTCGGCACCCACGTCCAGCATCAGGTTGAACCCGCCGGGATTGCGGCTGGGCCACAGGCAAGCAATCGCGGGGCGGTTCACGCCGGGCAGTTTGCGCAGCCGGATCATGCTGACGGCCATCAGCGCGCCGGTATTGCCACAGGACACCGCAACCGTCGCCTCGCCGTCCTTGACGCTGTCGATCGTGCCCCACATCGACGTGCCTGCGCCATGGCGCATCACCTGGCTGGGCTTGTCCGACATGGTGACGGTGCGCGGCGCGTGGCGCAGATCAACGCGGCCCGCCAGTCCGGGCATGCGCGCCAGCAAGGGGCGCAAAACCGCCTCGTCGCCGTGCAGAATAAAGTCGGCGTCATCCAGACGGGCCGCAGAATCAGCAAGCCCCGCAACAACCGCTGCGGGGCCTTGATCGCCACCCATTGCATCAACGGAAATGACAATGCGCGCGGCATGTCCGGTCGTGGGGGCCTGATCGCCGCTTACCATTCCGAACCCGCGCGCAGCGCCACTTACGCGGCGTCTTCGTCCAGATCGACTTCTTGTGCCGATGCCACGACTTCACGCGAATCGTAGTGACCGCAAGCGCTGCAGACGTGGTGCGGACGCTTCAACTCGCCGCAGTTTCCGCATTCGTTGGGGTTTGCAGCAACCAATGCGTCATGCGAACGGCGCATGTTACGACGTGATTTGGTCGTGCGGTTCTGTGGGACAGCCATGTCTCAACCTCGGTCTGGGTGGGGACATGCCCCTGATTTTGTTTGCATAACAACCGCTTACGGACGCACGCAGGCATCACTCGGCGGTCTTGATAAGGCGCGAAACATACTGTTATTCCGGCCAAGCGCAACCCCCTTCTTTGCGTGCGCACGAACGGGTGTGGCTTAGGGTTTTTCCATCTTGTCCTTGAGTGCCGCAAGCCCGGCAAAGGGTTTCAGATCGGCGTCCTGCAACGGGGCCACGCCCGGTTCCTGAAACGCCGTTTGCCCAAGCATCGCCCCCGGCGCGCGCGGATAGGGTGGCAGCCCCAGCGCCAGCGCCTCAAGGGCCACAATGCCCACATCGACGACATCGGGCAGGGGTTCTGTCGTATCATCCTCGGGCATTTCAACCTCGGTGCCTTCGGGGGCCACCCAGTCTGCCAGATAGCGCCGCACAACGGTTTCGCGGATATCGGTGATGACGGGGGCAAGGGTGATGCCGCAGGGCTGTTCAATGCGTGCGGTCAGTACGGCGTCCAGTTGAACGTCGCGCCGCCCGATGGGGCGCAATTCGCCTTTGAACTGAAACGCGCGCACGGCCGTGATATCCAAGGCCACGGCCATCGCCGCGCGGGTGGCGGCATCGGGTGCCAGATCGAACCGTGTCGGTTTTTTCGGTGACAGCGCGCGGACAGTGAAAGGCAGGGTCAACGGATCGGTCATCATGTCCTCCTGTCAGGGGCACGTTCCTTCCTTGATCCGGGGCACATCATTCTGTATCCCAAGGCGGAAGGGGCGTTCTGATGCCGTTGCGATACGGTGGTTGGGGCAGCTTGACAAGCGGTGCGCGGAGTGGCCGCGAAAAACGGATGTGGGCGGGGTAGGATCGCATGACCATATGGGCACGGCCAGTCAAATGGGCCATGGCAGGACTGCTTGTGGCGTTGGCGGTCGCCTGCACGCCAATCCTGCGCAATCACGGCTATGTGCCAACCGAGGATGAATTGGCGCTGCTCGCCGTGGGCAGCGACACGCGCGATACGGTGGCCGATAAGGTGGGGCGGCCCACGGCATCGGGCCTGCTGGACGATGTCGGATGGTACTATGTGCAAAGCCGCTTTCGCACCTTTGGTCCGCGCGCGACGCGCGAGATCGACCGGCAGGTTGTGGCGATCAGCTTTGCCGAAGATGGCACAGTGGCCAATGTTGAACGCTTCGGTCTGGAGGATGGGCAGGTTGTGACCTTGTCACGCCGCGTCACCGAAACGAACATCCGTGGCGTCAGCCTGATCAAGCAACTGCTGGGCAACCTTGGCACCTTGCGCGCCGACCAGATCCTGGATCAGTAGCGGCGCGGAAAGTTGCGGGCGGGCTGTCAGGTCTCGGCGTCAAACGTCAGGGCCACGCCATTGATGCAATAGCGCAGCCCGGTGGGCGCGGGGCCATCCGGAAAGACATGGCCCAGATGTGCATCACAGCGGTTGCAATGCACCTCGGTGCGGGTGGCAAACCAGCTGCGGTCGATGGATTCGCCCACCATTTCGGCATCAAGCGGTGCCCAGAAACTGGGCCAGCCGGTACCGCTGTCAAATTTGGTTGATGCGTCAAAGACCGGTGCGTCACAGCAGATGCAGCGATAGGTGCCCGAAGACTTTGGAAAATCGTCGTTGGTAAAGGCGCGCTCCGTGCCGTGTTTGCGCGTGACCTTGTAGGCAAGGTCGGACAATTGCGCCTGCCATTCGGCGTCCGATTTGACGATCTTTTCCATCTGTCGCGTCCTTCCAATCTTGCTTGCGTGCGGACCTTGGTTCCGTTCATATCTAGGATTGCGGGGCCGTCCCGCCAAGGTGGGAAGTGACTGCACGATGCTGGCGCTGCGACAAGGCCGCTATACCGCGCGTCTGGCCCAGACGCCGGACGACCTTGTTGCGGCGCAAACCTTAAGATATCAGTGCTTTAGGGCAAGAACTGCCGCGCCGAGCGTTGATCGCGACGCCGATGCCTTTGACGCAACCTGTCTGCATATGCTGGTGGAAGCGGCGGATTCAGGGGCGCTTGTCTGCACATATCGGTTAATGCCATTGCCGAGCGGCGCAGAAATCCATCGCAGCTATGCCGCGCAATACTATGATCTTGAAGGGCTTTCTGCCTTTGTTGGGCCGATGATGGAACTGGGTCGCTTTTGCACGGCACCGCAGCGCACGCCGGATGCCGATCTGCTGCGCATGGCCTGGGGGGCGATGGCGCGGGTGGTGGATGCCAAGGGTGTGGCGATGCTGTTTTGCTGCACGTCGTTTGATGGCGCGGACCCGGCCCGGCACCATGCGGCGCTGCAATCGCTGGCGGCACATCATCTGGGACCACGCGCGCTGCGTCCGGGAAAGCGTCATTCCGAAACAGTCGCTTATGCGGCAAACCTCACGGATTTTGATCCGCGGCTGGCCCAGACGCAAATGCCTGCCTTGTTGCGCACCTATCTGATGATGGGTGGCTGGGTCAGTGATCATGCGGTGGTGGACCGTGCCCTCGATACCCTGCATGTGTTCACGGCCCTTGATATTGCGGCCATTCCGCCCGCCCGTGCGCGTGCCTTGCGTGCCGTTGCGCGCTGACCGTTGACCTTTGCGCTGTGCCCCGCTACCTGCCCGGCATGGCACGCGCACCCCTTTTGCAATTGAACGATATCTCGCTGACATTCGGCGGGAATCCGGTTTTTGACGACCTGTCGCTGGTGATTCAACCCGGCGACCGTGTGGCGCTAGTCGGGCGCAACGGATCGGGCAAATCCACCCTGATGAAGGTCATGGCGGGCCTCGCCGACGCGGATGTCGGCGAACGCGTGGTGCCGCCGGGCATCACGGTCGGCTATATGGAACAAGACCCGGATTTGTCCGGGTTTGCCACGCTGGGCGATTTCGCCGCCAGCCGTCTGGACGAGGGCGAGGCGTACCGCGTGCCGATGGTGGCCGAAGGGTTGAAATTCGACCCCGACATGGCGGTGGCGACGGCCTCGGGCGGCGAAAAGCGCCGCGCGGCATTGGCAAAGCTGCTGGCCGAGGCGCCAGAGTTGATGCTGCTGGACGAGCCGACGAACCATCTGGACATCCACGCCATCGAATGGCTGGAAGCCGAGCTGAAATCGACCCGCACAGCATTCGTCCTTATCAGCCATGACCGCGCGTTTCTGCGCGCACTGTCAAAGGCGACGTTGTGGATCGACCGGGGGCAAGTGCGCCGCCGCGAATCCGGTTTTGACGGGTTCGAGGAATGGCGCGAAACCGTCTGGGCCGAAGAGGATGACGCCCGCCACAAGCTGGACCGCAAGATCAAGGCCGAGGCGAAATGGGCGGTTGAAGGCATTTCGGCGCGGCGCAAGCGCAATCAGGGCCGGGTGCGCGCACTGGCGGCCCTGCGCGACGAACGCGCCTCGCACATCCGCAGGCAGGGCACGGCGGCGCTGGAGATTGAAAGCGGCGCGGTGTCCGGCAAAAAGGTGATCGAGGCCCGCGGCATCAGCAAGGCTTTTGGCGACACGGTCATCACCCAAGGCTTCGATCTGCGCGTGTTGCGCGGTGACCGGGTCGCCTTTGTCGGCCCTAATGGTGTCGGCAAAACGACCATCCTGAAAATGCTGACCGGGCAATTGGCACCGGACGCGGGCACGGTGACGCTGGGCACCAATCTGGATATCGCGGTGTTCGATCAGGCCCGCGCGCAACTGGATGCCAAGGCGACCCTGTGGGAAAACCTGACGGGTGATCCTTTGATGGCGGTATCGGGCGCGTCCGATCAGGTGATGGTGCGCGGCAATCCGAAACATGTGGTGGCGTACCTGAAAGATTTCCTGTTCGACGAACGGCAGGCGCGTGCGCCGGTTTCGTCGTTGTCGGGGGGCGAAAAGGCGCGGCTTTTGCTGGCCAAACTGATGGCGCGGCCGTCCAATCTGTTGATTCTGGACGAGCCGACCAATGATCTGGACGTGGAAACCCTTGATCTGCTGCAGGATATCTTGGGCGAATATGACGGCACCGTGCTGCTGGTCAGCCATGACCGCGATTTCATCGACCGGGTGGCAACGACGACCGTGGCACTGGAAGGGCAGGGCCGCGCGATGGTCTATCCGGGCGGCTGGACCGATTATGTAACGCAGCGCCCGGCGCTGTTTGCGGCCGAAGAGGCGCGCGCCAAGGCGGCCGCGGCGGCGCACAAGGTCTATGTACCCACCAACGCAGGGCTAAGTTTCACCGAACGCAAGCGGATGAACGATCTGCCGGGCCTGATTGAACGGCTGGAGGCCGAAATTGCCAAGCTGGCGGAATTGCTGGAAGGCCCGGATCTGTATTCGAGGGAGCCGGTAAAATTCCGCAAGGCATCGGAAATGATGGCCGATCGTCAGCGCCAACTCACGGTCGCCGAAGAGGAATGGCTGCTGCTGGCCGACAGGGCATAGCGTAACGCTCTGGCCCGCGTTTGGTTCCATGGGTGGCCGCCTAATGTACCGGGGGCGCGCGTATCGGCCAAATGCAGCGCAAACGCGCACGCGGCGTCGGCGGGTAGATGCATTCGCCCGCTCCGTGCAATCAAAACGAGGTGAGGCGCAGTTGTGTTGTCTGTATCATGACCCTTTTAAGAACGACGCAGGCCGGAAAACGGCCGCTGGACCTTGAAGGAGATGACGATGAAAACATCCATCACGAGCATTTTGTTGATGACGACACTTGGCATGCCGGCGTTTGCCGGTGGCCCGATTGAACCGATCCCCGAGCCGATTGTTGTTGCACCCGTTGCGGCACCCGTGAATACGGGCGGTGAGTGGGGCGGGGCCTATGTCGGTGCGCAGCTGGGCTATGCCGATATTGACAGCAATGGCAGTGCTCTGGACGGCGATGGCGTGCTTGGCGGCGTGCATGCAGGCTATCGCTATGACTTTGGCAAGGCGGTCGTGGGCGGCGAGATCGACTATGACACCGCGAGCATTGATCTGGGTGCCGTGGCCGGAGACGAGCTGAATTCAGTGACCCGGCTCAAGTTGATGGCAGGTGCCGATCTTGGGCGCACGCTTGTGTACGGCACCGCGGGCTATGCTTATGCCGATGCTGACGTCGGCGGCGCATCGCTGTCCGATGACGGCTGGGTTGCAGGTGTGGGCGCCGATTATGCGCTGACGGATCAATGGCGTGTGGGCGGCGAGATTCTGACCCATGGCTTTGACAACTTTGATGGTTCGGGCGTCGATCTTGACGTGACCACGGTCAAGGCCAAGGTCAGCTTCGCGTTCTGATCGCATGGCGGGCTGTGCCATGCGCATGGCCCGCCAACTTTGCAGGTATGTCTGCGTGCGGCAGGGGGTACGGGTTGGCGTCTACCATTTGCCCGTGCCACCCCCGCCGGACGATCCGCCACCACCAAATCCGCCACCACTGCTGCTGCTGCCGCCCCCGCCACTGCTGTGGCCGCTGCGATCGTCGTCGTCGCGCTGTTGGGCGATCGTGTAGGCCGTCGACAGGGCGTAGCCACAGTTGGAACAGTTGAAATGCCGTATCCCGTTCCCCGAACTGTAGGTCGTGGCACGCGACAGAACCTCGTTGCGGCGTGTGAGTGTGGCTTGCTGGCATTGCGGGCAGCGTACATGGGCGTTCCACGCCGCCCGCCCGCCCGCCAAAGACCAATGCGGCTCCACCCCCAATCAACCCGATGATCCAAAGCATGGTTTTGTCAAACGGCTTGGGAAAGCCTTCGTCAACTGTGACTGGTTTTCCCGCCAGATAGGGGGCCACAAGCCTTTCTTGCGCCGAGGCGACGCCTGCGATGATTCCGTCCGCCAGGCGCCCGTCGCGGAACGCGGGCAGCATCGCCGTCTCGATGACCCGCGTGGCACGCCCGTCATAAACGGAATCGTAGCCTGACCCGAGTGCGATACGCGCCGCCCGGTCACCCGTGACGACAAGGATCAGAATGCCGTCGTTGCGCCCGGCGTCCCCAATGCCCCAATGGTTGAAAAGACGCGTGGCATAGGTCTCGATCCGCTCACCCGGTTTTGCGCCCTGCATCCGGTTCATCGTCACCACGACCACATGCACGCCCGTCTGATCCCGCCGCAATGTCATATCCGATGACAGGCGCGTTTCCTCGACCGCAGGGATCACGCGGGCAAAATCGCTGACGGTGTCATTCAGCGCTTCGGGCAAATCTTGCGCACTGGCGGCGAAAGGCGACAAAAGCAGCAGGATCAGAAAAATGCCCGCGATCGGCCTCAGCTTTGCTGCAACCGCCGTCCAAAGATTTCGCATCATCCGGCATCCTTCGAAAAACGGGAATTCCCGCTGCCCCAACGCATCACCCGGCAAGTTCGGCCACGACCGCCGGGATCATCATGACATCTTCCCTTGTGCAATCAAACGACCCAACCTGCACCCGGATCACATAGCGCCCGGCGTGGCGCGTTTGCGTCAGATAAATCCGCCCGTCGTCATTGATGCGGTGCAGCAACGCTTCGGTTTCCGCATCGCCGGGCAAGGCAAAGCTGAACAGCGACAGCGCGGGTTCGGTCGTGATGGTAATACCGGGCAGCGCGCGCAGGGCATTGCACGCCTGTTCCGCCCATCCCACATGGTTCCGGATCATCCCGCGCAAGCCATCAAGGCCATAGGCGCGCAAGCTGAACCACAGCTTCAGCGCGCGGAAACGGCGGCCAAGCGGCACCGTCCATTCGTTGAAATTGACGATCTCCTCGCGCCCCGCAGTTTCCAGATAGCTGGGTCGCAGGCCCAGCGTGCGCACCTGCGGCCCCGGATCGCGGATAAACTGCACCGAACAGTCAAACTGCGCGCCCAGCCATTTATGCGGGTTGAACACGATACTGTCCGCCCCTTCGATACCCGCCCAAAGATGCCGAAATTCCGGGCAGATCATCGCCGACCCCGCCCATGCCGCATCCACATGCACCGGCAGGCCATGCGCGCGGGCCACGGCAATGCAATCCCCGATCCGGTCGCAGGCCCCCACCGATGTGCCCCCCGTGCACAAGATCACCCCCGCCGGAAGATGGCCCGCCGCAACATCCGCCCTGATCGCCGCATCCAGCGCCGCAGGCTCCATCGACAGCCCCGCATCCGTTGGCACCTTCACAAGGTTTGCCTGCCCGATCCCCGCCACCCGGATCGACTTATCCACCGATGAATGCGTCTCCGCACTCGCATAAAACCGCAATCGCGGCTGGCCCGACAGGCCATCAATATTGCCCTGATAATCCAGCGCCATCTCGCGCATCGTCAGCACCGCAGACAGCGTCGCATTCGTCGCCGAATCGTGGATCGTGCCCACGAAACCTTCGGGCAGGCCAACAGCCGCGCGCAGCCATTGCACCATCACCTGTTCCATTTCCGTCGCCGCAGGCGAGGTTTGCCAGATCAACGCATTGCACGCCATCGCATTGACCAGCTGTTCGGCCAGCATCGACGCAGGCGAGGCGTTCGCCGGGAAATAGGCAAAGAAACGCGGGTGCTGCCAATGCGTCATCGCGCCCGGTACAATGCGTTCGAAATCGGCAAAGATGGCTTCCATCGGCTCGGCCGCATCGGGGGCCGCGCCGGGCAGCAACCGCGCCACCGCACCGGGGGTCAGCGGCGCGCGCACCGCGCGTTGGCCAAGCGTTGCGTGGTAGTCATGCGTCCAGTCGGCCGCGCGTTTGGACCAGTGGCGCAGATCATCATGGTTCATCATCGGACCCTTCGTTTCGCGCTGCATAAAGTCATGGCGACGCGCAACCCGCAAGCCCGTGCAGGCCCCCCCGTTTACAGCGCCGCCTGCACCTTTTTCGGCAGGCTGGCGCGGATCAGCCAATAGCTCGCCTCCAGCCGTTCACGCAGTTCCGCGTCCGGCACAAGGCCCCAGGGCACCCGCACCCATGAAGCGTGAAAATAAGGCGCCCGCGTCGCATGCCCCATCTCGATCAGCAGATGCGCCGTGTCCACATCCGGGGTTTTCACCGACACGCCGCCACCCTGTGCGCCGATGCAGGCAAACATCTTGCCCCCCACCTTCCACGCGTCATGGCCACCACCCCCGATCTCAGTATTCCACGGGTCCGAAACCTCGGCCCCCGGCAGGGTTGCACAGAAGTGGTTCACGATAAGGCGGGTCATGCAGGCAGACTGCCATCGACGGGGATTCTGAACAAGTCTCTTGGCGGGTTGCATGAGTTGGGTTATGACGCGGCTCATGAAAGCAATCGGCATCATCTGCATCTGCTGCATTACCTGCTGACGTATCGTCGCGCGGGCCGTTCCTTTCGTTTCTCACCAAACCAAAGATACCGGTCCCGCAGGGGAACTTCCTGTATCGGGACATAGACCATGACCACCATCCGCCTGCACAACACAAAGACCCGCCGGAAAGAGGATTTCACCCCCCTCGATCTGAACAACGTGCGGATGTATGTCTGCGGCCCCACGGTGTACGACCGCGCGCACTTGGGCAATGCGCGCCCCGTGGTGGTGTTTGATGTGCTCTACCGCCTGCTGCGGCATGTCTACGGGGCGGATCACGTGACCTATGTGCGCAACTTCACCGATGTGGACGACAAGATCAATGCCGAGGCATTGCGCAGGCAAAAAGCGGGGGCGGCGGGCAGCCTTGAGGATCTGATCCATCAGCGGACGGTTGAGACGATCGGATGGTATCACGCGGATATGGATGCACTGGGGGCGTTGCGCCCGAACCATGAACCACGGGCGACGGAATACATCGGGCCAATGGTGGCGATGATCACGGACCTGATCGCCAAAGGAAATGCTTACGAGGCGGCGGGCCACGTCCTGTTCCGCGTCCGCTCTTACGCCGACTATGGCAAACTGTCGGGCCGTTCGGTGGATGACATGATCGCAGGCGCACGGGTAGAGGTCGCCCCCTTCAAGGAAGACCCGATGGATTTCGTGCTGTGGAAACCGTCATCGGGGCAGGAACCGGGGTGGGGCTCACCTTGGGGCAAAGGCCGCCCCGGTTGGCACATCGAATGCAGCGCGATGGCGCATGAACTGCTGGGCGCATCGTTCGACATCCACGGCGGCGGCCTCGACCTGCAATTCCCGCACCACGAGAACGAAATCGCCCAAAGTGCCTGCGCGCATCCGCACGGGGACTTCGCAAAGGTGTGGATGCACAACGAGATGCTGCTGGTGGAGGGCAAGAAGATGTCCAAGTCGCTTGGCAACTTCTTCACCGTGCGGGATTTGCTGGATCAGGGCGTGCCGGGCGAAGTGATCCGGTTTGTTCTGATGATGACGCATTACGGCAAGCCAATGGACTGGACACTGGAGAAGGCGGCGCAGGCGGAGGCCTCACTAACAAAGATAGCAGCATTCTTGGGGAGCGATCCGGCTTCAAAACCATCGGCTGCCCCCCATCTTGCTAGGCCACCTGAGGAAGTAGTCGAAGCTCTCGCAAATGACCTGAACACGGCACATGCCCTAACACTTGTGGGCAAATACCTTAAAAATATGCAGGAAATGCACCTTATAGGCGCGCTCCGGCTTCTGGGATTCGACCCC
>JANNKX010000074.1:0-14261 GCA_031396505.1 Rhodobacterales bacterium | reverse complement strand
GCGGACCCGAATTCGACCTCGGGCTATCTGGTTCCGGCGGCAGAACTGCAGGCCAAGTTTGGCGATCTGGAAGCTTACTTTGCCGAAGTGCGTTTTTCGGGCGGGCATGAGCAGACGCTGGTTGCCGTGAACAATGGTGATGTCGAGGCGGGCGTGTCGTGGGCCGATGGTCTGGGCAACTGGGAAGACGGTTATAATTCGGGCGCGTTCCGCAAGGCGGCGGATGCGGGTCTGATTGACATGAACAATCTGGTGGAAATCTGGCGCTCGACCCTGATCCCGGAAGGCCCGATGGTTGTGCGCGCAGCCCTGCCGCAAGAAGTGAAGGACATCGTGACGCAAGTCACCGCAGACCTGCACGAAACGGACAAGGAATGCGCCTATAACGTGGCTGCAGGCGAGGCGATGGATTTCGTCCCTGTTACGCTGGACGCCTACACAGGCATTCTGGAAGCCCGCAAGCTGCAGGACCAGTAAGCCGGACAGATGACAAGGCCGGGCCCGCGAGAGGGCCCGGCACTTTTATTTCCGGGGGCGTGATGGCTGATATCGCAATGGGGCCGGGGCCACGCGCCGGGCTGGCAGACCCGCAGGGGGCCTATCTGCAGATGGTGCGCCGCAAGCGGATGTATGGCGGCATCATTCTGGTGATTTTCATTGCCCTGATGGCATCGGGTTTCCGGGTGGCGGAACAGCGCAATGCGGGCGGATTTCTTGACGGCCTGGCACAGTTGGACGATTTCCCGATGGAGGTGCTGCGTGAGGCATGGGCCAATCGCGCGAACCTGCCGGGGCTGTTTATCGAATTTATCCCGTCGTTGATCGAGACGGTGAATATCGCGGCGGTGGCGACCTTGCTGGGGGCGATGGGGGGTGCAGTGCTTGCGCTGCTGTCGACGCGGGGGTTGGCGCGGTGGCCAAGGCTGGTGCCGGTGTTTCGGCGGATTGCAGATGGCCTGCGGGCAATCCCGGAGATTGTGGTGGCGCTGATGCTGGTGTTCATTCTGGGGGGCGGGCCGATACCTGCGGTGCTGGCGATCGGGCTGCACACGGTGGGGGCGATGGGCAAGCTGTTTTCGGAAGTGGCGGAAAACGCGGACCTGAAACCGGTGGAGGGGCTGCAATCGGTGGGGGCGACGTGGGGCCAGCAGATGTGGCTGGGGATCATTCCGCAAGTGGCACCGAACTGGTTAAGCTATGCGTTGCTGCGGTTTGAAATCAACGTGCGGGCGTCGGCGATCTTGGGTTTTGTGGGCGAGGGCGGCATCGGGCACGATCTGAAGATCGCGATGCAGTGGGGGCAGGGCAGCTATGATCAGGTGGTCGCGATTTTCGTGCTGCTGTTTGTGACGATCGTGCTGATTGACCAGATATCGGGGTATTATCGTAACCGTTTGGTCAAGGGGGCCTGAACGATGACGGATGCAAGTCTCATTCAGGATGTGACGCGGTCGTTCCGGGGGCGGCGGCGGATGGCCTTTGCGGTGCCGGCGGCGATTATTGTGTATCTGGCCTACATCTGTGTGTCGTTTGATGTGGCGGGGCTGGCACAACGGGCGCGGCTGGATAACGCGGCGATCCTGTTGTCGGATTTCTGGTCGCACAAGACGCATGTCAGCCGCGACAACCGGTCGGGTGACGTGGTGGTGGCGATTGAGGGCGAAAAGAAGGGGACATATCCGGACGGGATGCTGCCGGATTGGGTCAGTCAGACGGGCGATGTCACGCAGATTGATCTGGGTGCGGGGCATCTGGTGACCTATGACGCGGACGGGGCGCGCTATGTGGTGCCGGGGTACGGCGTGATTGATATCCGTCCGGTGGACGGCAAGCCGGTGATGCGCGCACCGGAACCCATACCAGAATGGATCAGCGTGGCAGACAACCGGATTTCGGTGACAACGGATCAGGGGCGGTTTTCCTATTCGCGGTCAAAGGTGGAAACCTTTCGCTATGAGGCGGGGTGGGAGTTGTTCTTCTTTACGCTCGACAGCCCGTTTTATGGCAAGGGTCCACTGGAGCTTGTCACCATGATGGTCAGCGGGGACAGGGTCGATCCGGCGCATTCCAATATCAGGGCCATGGTGCAGGGGTTCTGGACCAACAAGATGTGGCGGCATGGCGACGTGGTCTGGGCGCTGTTTGAGACGGTGTTGATGGCGTTTCTGGGCACGATGGGGGCGGCAGTGATTGCCTTGCCGCTGGGATTCATGGCGGCATCGAATTTTGCGCCGTTCGCGGCGGTACGGTTTGCCTTCCGGCGGGTGTTCGATTTTGTGCGTGGGGTGGACGGTTTGATCTGGACCATCATCCTGAGCCGGGCGTTCGGGCCGGGGCCGATGACAGGGGCGCTGGCGATTCTGATCACGGACACGGGCAGTTTCGGCAAGACGTTTTCCGAAGCGTTGGAAAACATTGACGAAAAGCAGGTTGAGGGATTGCGGTCCACGGGGGCGAACAGTTTGCAGCGCGCGCGGTTCGGGGTGATCCCGCAGATTACGCCAGTTCTGTTAAGCCAGGTTCTGTATTACCTTGAGTCCAATACGCGGTCGGCCACGGTGATCGGGGCGATTGTGGGCGGGGGGATTGGACTGCTGTTGACGCAGGCGATCATCACGCAGAAGGATTGGGAAGAGGTTGCCTATTACATCGTGCTGATCGTGTTGATGGTGATGGCGATGGACAGTTTTTCAGGTTGGTTGCGGCGCCGTCTGATCAAGGGCGAATAGGACACGACGATGACCAGACTTTCGCCGGATCAGCCGCTGGTCCACGCCGGTTGCACGCTGATAGCGTCGGATTTTGGGGCGTATTGCGAAGTGGGGATGGGCAGTCGCGTGCTGCATTCCACCTTTCAGGACTATGCCTATTGTGACCGGTATTCCGATATTGCCAACACGACGGTCGGCAAGTTCGCCAATATCGCGGCGATGACACGGATCGGCCCGACGGATCACCCGATGGGCAACGCGAGCCTGCATCACTTTTTATACCGGTCATCTTATTACTGGGATGATACGCCGGATGATGCGGCGTTTTTCGCGGCGCGTGAGGCGCGGCGCACAACGTTGGGTGCGGATTGCTGGATCGGGCATGGCGCGATCATCAAGCCGGATGTTACGGTTGGCGTAGGTGCGGTTGTGGCTGCGGGGGCGGTGGTGACACGCGATGTAGCACCCTACATGATCGTGGCGGGCGTGCCCGCAACGCCGCTGCGCGCGCGTTTTGCGCCGGGGCTTGCAGACCGGCTTTTGGCGCTGGTGTGGTGGGACTGGCCACATCTGCGGCTGCGCGCGGCGCTGGATGATTTTCGCAGCCTGCCGGCAGAGGCATTTGTCGAAAAATACGAAACCTGACGGCTATTCCGCGGCCAGTTGCGCCACGAGTGTCTGCTGCACGAAACGCGGTGCGATGGCCCCGGACATGTAAACCAGCCGCCCGGCACAAATCGTCGCCTCGACCAAGCGGGTGGTGGCGTTGATCACAGCCAGATCGGCACGCATGCCGACATCCAGCCGACCGCGATCTTGCAGATGCAGGATCTCGGCGGGGTTGGATGAGATCAGCGCCCAAGCCTCGGGCAGGCGCATGACGCCGCGATCGACCATCGCCCACGCGGCGAGTGGCAAGGCGGGCAGATGGTAATCTGACACCAGCGCATCACACAGGCCTTCGGCGGCAAGGGCCGAGGCCGAAACATTGCCCGCCTGACTTTGTCCGCGCACGACGTTTGGCGCGCCCATGATCACGGGGCCTCTGGCGATTTTTGCGGCCTCGGCGGTGCGGCGCGTCAGCGGGAATTCAGCAATGCGCGCGCCAAGCGCGTGGTAGTAGGCGCGGGTTTCGCCATCGGGGTCATCATGGCTGCCGTAATGCACGCCCATGCCATCGAATGCGGCGGCCAGCTTGCGCAGACTGCCTGCGACATCGCCGGTGCGTGCAGCTGCGGATTCAATGATGGCGGCCATTTCATCGGCGGTGCGCCCGACCTTGCGCGCCCAAGTGGCAAAATCGGTAGGTGCGGTGCGGGCCATGTGCAGGCCTTCGCCAAGGTGGTCGTTGAACACGACATAACCGACGCCATGCGCCATGACGGCTGCAATCAGGCGATGGACGTCATCGACCAGATGCGTCTCGGCGCGGATTTGGACGCGCAGATCCGTCAGCGCCTGCGGCAGATAACTTTCGAGGCCGCGCAGCAGGGCTTCGGCATAGTCGGGGCTGCGATGGCCGCCTTCCCAGCTCCAGCCTTGGGCGAGATAGGCGGTGGTGATGCCATGGCTTGCTGCCTCGCGGTCATAAGAGGCAAATCCGGCAGCCATCGGAAATGGGGCAGCGGGACGCGGGGCCATATGGCGTTCAAAGCCATCGCCATGCAAGTCGATGACGCCGGGCAGGATCAGGTAACCGGACAGATCAATGGCGGGAAAGGGGCCATGGGCAATGCGCCCTTCGGCCAGCGCGATGGGCCGGTTCTGCATCTGGCCATCGCGCATAATCTGCGCGCCAGTCAGGCACATCGGGGGAAGAAGGGGCGCCATGACTGCATCCTTACGTTTCTTGTTTTGCCTGTGGATAACATGCGATGGCGACGCTGTTATGACAGCGCGTCGGGTTGCACGGTCAAAGTGACGCGGTCACCGGCAAACCATGTGGTGCCGTATTCGACGGGCGTGCCTGCAGCATCGATGTTCACGCCAATGGATTGCAAAAGGGGCGCGCCTTCGGGCAGGCGCAGGTGCAGGGCTTGCAGGGCGGTGGCGGCACGCGCGGTCAGGCGGGTTGCAGCACGGGTATAGTCGGGCAGGCCTGCATCGGCGAGGGCCTGCGTGACGGATCCGTTGCGCGCAAGGGCATTCAGCAGGTCGGGAAAGCGGGCAGCGGGAAACACGGATTGGAACACGGCCATGGGCACGTCATCGGCAAAGGACAGGCCTTCGACGACATGGACCATTGCGCCATGCGGCAGAGCAAGGGCGGCGGATTCGGCGGCGTTGGCAAGGCGGGTTTCGCTGCGCAGCAATTGGCGCATGGGTGTGCGGCCGGAGGCGGTGATGTTCTGGTGAAACCGGACGCGGCGGCCAAGGGGGTAATCGGCGGGGACAGAGGCCACAAACACGCCCGCGCCGCGCCGGGCATGCACGGTGCCGGTGGCGGCAAGGGCCGACAGGGCATGGCGCACGGTGTGGCGATTGACGCCAAAGCGCGTGGACAGCGCGCCTTCGGTGGGCAGTTTGTCACCGCTGCGGTAATGCCCGGCGGAAATTTCGGCGGCGAGGGTATCGGCGATGGATTTCCAGATGGCGCTGCGGGTGCGTGCAGAGGGGGGCGTCGTCATGAAAATTTCACGTGCATCTTGCGGGCCTCAGGGCTATAAGTTGTCTAGTTGTATATCACACTAGACAACTTGGCAAGATGTTGGGATTGCGATGACGATGACCTTACAGCCGGATGCGGAGACGCGGGCGCGCCAGATCTGGATGGGGCTGCTGGCGCGGGCGGAGGCGGGGCGATTGGCCACGCTGTTTCCGGTGCTACCGGGGCATCATATGCTGCGGCCACCTGAAGTGGGGGCGGTGATGGTGCGCGGACGAATGGGGGCTGTGGGTGCGCCGTTCAATCTGGGCGAGGTGACGGTGACGCGGTGTGTGCTGCGGCTGGATGGCGGTGCTGTGGGGCACGCGCATGTGCAGGGGCGCAGCAAGGATCATGCCATGCGGGCGGCGGCGGTGGATGCGCTGATGCAGACCGATGCGGCGGACCCTGTGCGGGCGGGCGTGCTGGACGTGCTGGCAGCCGAGGAGGCTGCGCGCCGCGCTGTGCGGGCGGGCAAGGCTGCGGCGACCAAGGTCAATTTTTTTACGCTGGTGCGGGGAGAGGATCAATGACCGGTGGGTTTGCGCCAAGTGCCGCGCTGGAGGGTGGGTTCGAAAATGCAGCCATCCAGGCGGCGCATGCCTTTCGTGCGGCACTAGAGGCGATGGCGCGGCCGGGGACGCTGCACCGGGTAGAGGGGGCTGCGCCCCCCGCGCCACTGTCAAAGGCGGCGGGGGGGCTGATCCTGACGCTGTGCGATGGGACAACGCCGGTGCATCTGGCGGGACGGCATGACTGCGGGTTGGTGCGCGACTGGATCACGTTTCACACCGGCGCACCTGTGGTGGCAGCGGGAGCGGCGCAGTTTGCGGTCGGGGCGTGGGATGCGTTGCAACCGCTGGACCGGTTTGCGATTGGTCTGCCGGATTATCCGGACCGGTCTGCAACCCTGATCATCGAGATGGCGCAACTGACGGCTGCGGGCGTGCGGTTGTCCGGCCCCGGCATTCAGGACCATGCGCTGCTGTCAGTGCCGGATGTGGCGACGTTTCAGGCCAATGGGGGCCAGTTTCCCTGCGGATTTGATTGTTTTCTGACGGCGGGTGATCAGGTTGCGGGACTGCCGCGGTCGGTGCGGATGGAGGCTGTCTGATGTATGTGGCGGTAAAGGGCGGCGAACAGGCGATCGAGGCTGCGCATGCGTGGCTGGGCGAAGAACGCCGGGGCGATCCGGGCGTGGCGGAACTGTCGGTCACGCAAATCCGCCAACAACTGACGCTGGCGGTCAACCGGGTGATGGCGGAGGGGTCGCTGTATGATGCCGATCTGGCGGCGCTGGCGATCAAACAGGCGCGGGGCGACCTGATCGAGGCGATCTTTCTGATCCGAGCGTATCGCACGACATTGCCGCGCATCGGGGCATCGACCCCGGTGGACACCGGGCAGATGGCGGTGATCCGGCGGGTCTCGGCGACGTTCAAGGATTTGCCGGGGGGGCAGGTTCTGGGGCCGACGTTTGATTACACGCACCGTCTGCTGGATTTCAAGCTGGCAGCGGAAGGCGGGGCGGTGCCGGTGGCGGCCACAGCGCCCGCGCAACCGGACGCGGTGCCGCATGTGATGGATATTCTGGACCGCGAGGGGTTGATTGCAGTGGAGCCAACGGGCGACGCGGTGCCGCCCGATCTGACGCGCGAACCGATGGAATTGCCGGCGAGCCGCGCCCTGCGATTGCAGGCGATCACGCGCGGGGATGAGGGGTTCATCCTGTCGATGGCCTATTCGACGCAGCGCGGATACGGGCGCACGCATGCGTTTGTGGGGGAATTGCGCATTGGCACGGGTGCGGTGGAAATGGACATTCCGGAATTGGGTTTCGCAGTGGAAATTGGCGAGATCACGGTGACGGAATGCGAGACGGTCAATCAGTTCAAGGGATCAAAGACCGAACCTGCGCAGTTCACGCGCGGCTATGGGCTGGTGTTCGGGCAAAGCGAACGCAAGGCGATTGCGATGGCGCTGGTGGACCGGGCGTTGCGTTGGAAGGAATTGGGCGAGGATTTTTCAGGGGCACCCGCGCAGGATGCGGAATTCGTGCTGATGCATGCGGACAATGTGCAGGCGACGGGGTTTCTGGAACATATCAAGTTGCCGCATTACGTGGATTTTCAGGCGGAAATGGAACTGGTGCGACGGTTGCGGGCGGAAGATGCAGGCATGAAAGCGGCGGCAGAATGATGTTAGTCGCCGCCGTCGCCACCGCCGCCATCATCGCCGCCTGTATCATTGTCGTCGTCCCTGTCATCGCGGCGGTCGTCGCGATCATTCGACGAGGTGACATAATAGCCGCCATCCGACCCGTTGCGCCGACGCCTGCCTGTGTTGCGGGCCAACAGGACGGCCAGAACAATGACGCCAATCAAAAGACCGATGGACCACGCGTTCATCATATCACCCCGCAACTGTTTGCTGCACACATGCTGGAACCATCCTGATGACAGATCAAGCCTATAACTTTGCCTATCTGGATGAAGCGACGAAACGGATGATACGCCGCGCGATCCTGAAGGCAGTGGCAGTGCCGGGGTATCAGGTGCCCTTTGCCAGCCGCGAAATGCCGATGCCCTATGGCTGGGGCACAGGCGGGGTGCAGGTGACGGCGGCGTGTCTGGTGCCGGATGATACATTGAAGGTGATTGATCAGGGGGCGGATGACACAACGAACGCTGTGTCGATCCGCAAATTTTTTGAACGCACGGCAGGGGTTGCCGTGACGGAAAAGACGGCCGATGCGACGATCATCCAGACGCGGCATCGGATTCCCGAGACGCCGCTGCGCGAAGGCCAGATCCTTGTGTACCAAGTGCCGATCCCGGAACCGCTGCGTTTTCTGGAACCGCGCGAGACGGAAACGCGCAAGATGCACGAGTTGGAAGAATACGGTTTGATGCATGTGAAGCTGTACGAGGACATCGCGCGGCATGGGCAGATTGCGACATCGTATGATTATCCGGTGAAGGTTGAGGGGCGGTATGTGATGGACCCGTCGCCGATCCCCAAGTTTGACAACCCGAAGCTGGGTGGCAATGCGGCGATCCAGTTGTTTGGGGCAGGGCGCGAACAGCGGATCTATGCGCTGCCGCCCTATACGGACGTGGTCAGCCTTGATTTCGATGATCATCCGTTCGTGGCGTCAAAGGCGGCGCATGATTGCGATTTATGTGCATCAGCAGACAGTTACCTGGATGAGGTGGTGATCGACGATCACGGGGGGCGGATGTTTGTGTGTTCGGACACGGATTTCTGCGCGCAGCGGCGTGATGCGGGGCATGTCGGGCGGTTGGGTGCGTTGACGCCAAAAGGTGGTGCGTGATGGGGGCGCAAGGTTTGCAGTTTCTGGCAAAGAGCAATCTGGCGGATACACCCTTGTTGCAGGTGGCAGGGCTGTCGAAATTCTATGGCGGACGGATCGGTTGTGAGGATGTGAGCTTTGATCTGTATCCGGGTGAGGTGTTGGGGATCGTCGGCGAAAGCGGGTCGGGCAAATCGACGCTGCTGTCGTGTCTTGCCGGGCATCTGACGCCTGATGCGGGGATGGTGATCTTTGATACAGGCACCGGGCCACGCGACACGGTGACGATGTCGGAACCCGAACGGCGGCGGCTGGCGCGGACGGACTGGGCGTTTGTGCACCAAAACCCACGCGACGGGTTGCGCATGGGGATCAGTGCGGGCGGCAATGTGGGCGAGCGGCTGATGGCGATTGGCGCGCGGCACTACGGCGACATCCGCGCGCGGGCGATTGACTGGACGGGGCGGGTGGAAATTGCGCCAGACCGGATTGATGACCGTCCGTCGCAGTTTTCGGGCGGGATGCAGCAACGCCTGCAGATCGCGCGCAACCTGATCACCGGGCCGCGTCTGGTGTTCATGGATGAACCCACTGGGGGCCTTGATGTGTCGGTTCAGGCGCGATTGTTGGACTTGCTACGCGGGCTGGTGCGGGAAATGGGGTTGTCGGCGATTCTGGTGACGCATGACCTTGCGGTGGTGCGGTTGCTGGCCGACCGGCTGATGGTGATGAAGGACGGGCGGGTGATCGAGCAGGGGTTGACGGATCAGGTGCTGGATGATCCGCAGCATGCCTACACGCAGCTTTTGGTTTCATCGGTTTTGCAGGTGTGATGTGATCGACATATCGGATGTTTCAAAGACCTTTACGCTGCACAATCAAGGCGGCACGGTGATTACGGTCATGGCGGGGGCGGGGCTTTGCGTCGCGGCGGGCGAATGCGTCGGGTTGACGGGGGCATCGGGGGCGGGGAAATCCACGCTGATGCGGATGGTCTGGGGCAATTACCGCGCGGCATCGGGGGTGATCCGGGTGGCGGGTGTGGATGTGGTGCAGGCCAGCCCGCGTGACGTGATCAGCCTGCGGCGCGATACACTGGGGTATGTCAGCCAGTTTCTGCGGGTGGTGCCACGGGTGCCGACGATTGAGGTGGTGGCCGAGCCGTTACAGATGCTGGGGCGGTCTGCCGATGCGGCACGCTTGCGGGCGGCGGCGTTGCTGGCACGGCTGAACATTCCGGAACGGCTGTGGGCGCTGTCGCCGACGACGTTTTCGGGGGGGGAACAGCAGCGCGTCAATATCGCGCGGGGCTTTGCGCATGCTTATCCGGTGTTGTTGCTGGATGAGCCGACGGCCAGTCTGGATGCGGTC
Source organism: Rhodobacterales bacterium (assembly GCA_031396505.1). GTDB lineage: Bacteria > Pseudomonadota > Alphaproteobacteria > Rhodobacterales > Rhodobacteraceae > JAAFHS01. The sequence goes on along the minus strand of JANNKX010000074.1, from coordinate 4,222 downwards.
AACCGGGCGGTCGTGCTGGATCTGATTGCCGAAGCGAAGGCGCGCGGGGCGGCGATTTTGGGGATTTTCCATGACGAGGCGGCGCGGGCGCAGGTCTGCGACCGGTTGGTGGATGTGGGGGCGTTCGCGCCGGAGCGTGCTGCGTGACGGGGCAACTGTTTGCGGTTGTGGGGCCATCGGGTGCAGGCAAGGACACGTTGCTGGCGGGCGCGGTGGCGGCGGATCCGACGTTGCATTGGGCGCGGCGGGTGATCACACGTCCTGCCGAGGCGGGGGGTGAGCCGTTTGAGGGGGTGAGTGCGGACACGTTCGCGGCGCGCAGGGCACAGGGTGATTTCGTGCTGCATTGGCAGGCGCATGGGTTGTGGTATGGCATCACGCATGCAGAGCTTGCCCCACTGACACAGGGGCGGGATGTGATGTTCAACGGGTCGCGCGCGGCGCTGCCGGTGGCGCAGGCGGCCTATCCGGGGTTGATGGTGGTGCGGATCACGGCACCGGACGAGGTATTGGCGGCGCGTTTGCTGGCACGGGGGCGCGAGGGCGCGGATGATATTGCGGGGCGGCTGGCACGGGCGGCGCATGTGCTGCCTGCAGGTTTGACGGTGCTGGAGGTGTGCAATGATGACACGCAGTCGGTGGGCATTGCACGGCTGTTGGCGGCGATTCAGGCGGTCAGGGGCGCGCGGTGCAGCACGTGAAACTTCCGGGTTTGCGCATGCTCGCCGCACAGGCAGATGTCGTGCAGCGTGAACGCGCCCGCGATATGGGGGGCAAGCATCTGACGTGCGGCCTGTTCGATGGGTGGGGCCTGATCCGGGGTCAGGCGTCCGGTCAGCGTGAGGTGAAACTGGAAATCGTCGCGGATATAGGGATAACCGTAGGTCATCAGGTTTTCGTGCTGCCGCGCGGTCAGGTTGGCGGGATTGCGGCGGGCGATCTCGGTGGCAGTCAGGGGCGCGCGAAACGGTTCAAACCCCTGCACCACCTGCATGGCAAGTGCGTTCAGGGTGCCGGTGTCGCCAATCGGGGTCAAGGCAAGAAAGCCGTCGATCAGGCCCAGATGCAGGCCGGGCAGGGTGACCGGGGCGATGCGGGCGGCAAGTGCATTGCAGGCGCGCGTCAGCAAGGCTTCGGTGACACCGGGCATCACCCTGAAGGGGGCTTTCAGGGTGCCGTGAAAGCCGTATTTGCGCGGGTCAGCGGTAAGTGCTGCGAAATCGGTGATGCCGGGATCCGTTTGCGCCGCCGCGCAGCCGGCCTGCGCATCCCAGCCCAGCCAGCGGGCGGTCGCATCGGCGAACGCACCGGGGCGCGGCGCATAGTAGATTGCAAAGCGTGTAAACTGTTCCATCCTGCCGCCCCTACCTGCCCGATGTCACATCGCTGTGACACGGCGCTGCCATTGCAAACCTTCGCGCGCGGCGCGTCAACCCAAAGGCCAGACTGATGACGGATACGATCCTTGCCAATGCGATGCTTGTGCTGCCAACCGAGGTGATCCGGGGGGCGGTTCACCTGTCAAACGGTGTCGTCGCGGGCATCGACACAGGCGCAGGTGTGCCTGTTGGGGCGGTGGATTGCGGTGGTGATCTGGTGTTGCCGGGGTTGATCGAGCTGCACACCGACAACCTGGAACGCCATATCGAGCCGCGCCCCAAGGTGAACTGGCCGCATGCGGCGGCAATCATTGCGCATGATGGCGAACTGGCCAGCGTGGGGATTACCACGGTGTTTGACGCGCTGCGGGTGGGGTCTGTCGTATCGAACGCCAAGGCGAATTACGGCGAATACGCGCGGGCGCTGGCGGATGAAATTCTGGATCTGCGCGCCAAAGGGGCCTTGCGGATCAGCCATTTCCTGCACCTGCGGGCCGAGGTGTGTTCGGAAACGCTGGTTGCGGAGTTGGACAAGTTCGGCCCGGCAGACCGGGTGGGCATCGTCAGCCTGATGGACCACACGCCGGGTCAGCGGCAATTCCGCGATCTGGCGCAGTTGAAGAATTACGTTTGCGGCAAGCATGGCCTGTCCGAAGAGGGTTTTGCCGAACATGTGGCGGGGCAGGTTGCGTTGTCTGCGCGGTTGGGGGCGGTCCACGAGGCGGCAGCGGTGGCTGCGGCGCGTCGGTATGGCGCGGTGCTGGCCAGCCATGATGACACGACGGCAGGGCAGGTGGCGGTATCCGCCACACACGGCGCGCATTTTGCCGAATTTCCCACGACGGAAGAGGCGGCGCGGGCCTGCCGGGCGGCGGGGATCAAGGTGATGATGGGGGCACCGAACCTGATCCGGGGCGGGTCGCATTCGGGCAATGTGGCAGCACAGGCGCTGGCCGAGGCGGATCTGCTGGATATCGTGTCGTCGGATTATGTGCCGTCGGCGTTGCTGTCGGCGGCATTGATGCTGGGCGATATCTGGGGCGATGTGGCGCGCGGTGTGGCAACGGTAACGGCGGCCCCGGCGGCGGCGGCGGGCTTGGCCGACCGTGGGCATCTGGACATTGGCGCGCGTGCGGACGTGATCCGGGTGGCGCAGATCGCAGGGGCAGCGGCGCTGCGCGGTACATGGGTGCAAGGCAACCGCGTGGCCTGAGCAGGCCGACGGCTGGGGCAAATGGCACCAGAGGGCTTGGTGGGGTGGTTTGTTGTCAGAAGATCATCAGCCGGGGGTCGGCGCGGAATTCTTCAATAAGATAGTCCACAAAGGCGCGAACCCGTGGTGGAACAAGGCGGCGGCTGGGATAAACGGCCTGAATCGGCAGCGGGGCGGGCTCAAAGTCGGTCAGCACCTGTTCCACCACGCCTGTCTCGATCTCGTCGGTGAACAGCCAGGTCGGGCACACAGCGAGACCCAGCCCTTCGAGCAGGGCAGAGCGCATGCCCTCGGACGCGCTGACCCGGATGCGGCCAGCGACCTTGACCATGATGGGCGTGTCGTCACGCCCGACGAAATGCCATTCATCCACAGTCGCGAGGCCGGTGTAGACGATGCAATCATGCGCCGCGAGGTCACGGGGGTGCTGCGGTCGCCCATGGCGCGCAAAGTAGTCGGGCCGCGCCACAGTCACGCGCCGCATCTGTCCGATCCGCCGCGCGATCAGCCCTTGGTCGGTGACGCGGCCGATGCGGATCGCAAGATCGACGCCTTCTTCGACCAGATCGACGGGGCGGTCGCCCAGCACCCAGTCAGTGCGTAGATCGGGATGCATATCCAGAAAGCGGGCCATGCGCGGCATCAGATGCAGGCGCGCAAAGGCCAGCGGTGCGGCGATCCGCAATGTGCCGCGGACCGCTGCATCGGGATTGACCGCAAGGGCCGCTTCCTCCACCGCGTCAAGCAGGCCGCGCGCATGGGCATAATAGCTGCGCCCCTCATCCGTGAGGGTCAAGGCGCGCGTGGTGCGTTGCAAAAGGCGCACGCCAAGGTGTTCTTCCAATGCCGAGATCTGGCGGCTGACAGTGGGTTGGCTTTGGCTCTGTTCCCGAGCCACGGCGGTAAAGCTGCCGGTTTCAACGGCGCGCACAAAGGTGCGGATATGTTCCAGAAGCCCCGCGTTCATTCCTGCACCTTGCGTATCAATGATATACAAAACCGCATCATTATCGAAATTTATAATGACGTCTAGTTTCAGGCCATCGCAACAACCCACCCAACTTTGGAGAGACCCAGCATGAAAATCACCGTCCCCACCCGCGACGACGTCAGCCCCGCCAATCAGGCGATGTTCGATGCCCTGAAAGGCCAGCTTGGCATGGTGCCGAACCTTTACGCGACACTCGCGCATTCCGAAAATGCGCTGGGCAGCTATCTTGCGCTGCAATCGGCCAAATCCTCGATCACCGGCAAGGCGCGGGAGGTCGTCAACCTTGTGGTCAGCCAGGTCAATTCTTGCAGCTATTGTCTGGCGGCACATACCGTTATCGGCGGCATGGTTGGCTTTACCCCGGCGCAGATTCTGGAAATTCGCGCGGGCGGCGCCGCGTTCGATGCCGAGCTCGACGCGCTGGCAAAGCTGACGCAAGACATCACGGTGAACCGTGGCCAGGCCAGCGATAAGGCGAAGGATGCCTTCTTTGCCGCGGGCTGGACGGTCGAAAACCTGGTCGATGTGATCGTGACCATCGGCGACAAGACGGTGACCAACTACCTGCACGCCGCGACCAAGGTGCCGGTCGATTTCCCGGCGGCGCCCGCGCTGATGGCGGCCTGATCCACCCCGACT
>JANNKX010000064.1:0-5595 GCA_031396505.1 Rhodobacterales bacterium | reverse complement strand
CGAAATACACGCGTATCATCCCCTAGAACGGATCACCTTCAATCCGATCAAAGTGAGGTGATCCAAGAAAAGCAAGCCGCTGGTCATGTTGCGGATCGCCTTTGATCAAGTGAACCTGATCAAAGGCGATACGCTATAAATTGTTCCGGTCACAGGTTTCACCCTTGTCGCCGCACATCTGCCGCCCTAACCCTGTGCCATGAGCACCGTATCCCCCGTCACAAATGACCGTATCGCCATGCGCAACGTGGGTGTCCTCGTGGCGGCACAGGCAATTATCGGCGCGCAACTGCCGATGATGTTTACGGTGGCGGGGCTTGCGGGTACGTCGCTGTCGCCCAACCCGTGCTGGGCCACCTTGCCGATTACTGCGATGGTGTTGGGGTCGATGCTGGCGGCCACACCATTGTCTGCATTCATGACCCGCTATGGGCGGCGCGCGGGCTTTGTTCTGGGCACGCTCGGGGGGGCACTGGGGGCTGTGATCAGCGCCTATGGGCTGTATTCCACCTCGTTTCTGATCTTTGTGATCGGCGCGCTGTTTACCGGCACCTATATGTCGGCCCAAGGGTTTTTCCGCTTTGCGGCCACCGATGCGGCGTCAGATGCATTCCGGCCAAAAGCAATTTCTTATGTGATGGCGGGCGGTCTTTTGTCCGCCGTGGTTGGTCCGCAACTGGTGAAACTGACGGCTGATGCGATGGTGATCCCCTATCTGGGCACCTATCTGGCCGTGGTCGCCCTGAACGGCGTGGGTATCTTTCTGTTTGCCTTCCTGCAGGCGCCACGCCCCGCGCCACCCGTGCCCGGTGCAGCACTGGGGCGCAGCCGGATGCAACTGCTGGCCAACCCGCGCATTCTGGTGGCGGTGATCTGCGCTACCGTCAGCTATGCCCTGATGAACCTGATGATGACCTCATCGCCGATCGCCGTGGTCGGTTGCGGCTTTACCAAGGGCAACGCCGCCGATGTGGTGATGTTCCACGTCCTTGCGATGTATGCGCCCAGCTTTTTTACCGGGCATCTGATTGCGCGCTTTGGGGCCGAACGCATTGTCGGCACGGGCCTTGCCATTCTGTTTGGCGCGGGGGCCGTGGCATTTGCCGGGGTGGAGCTGTTCAACTTCTTCGGCGCACTGATCTTGCTGGGGCTCGGCTGGAACTTTGGCTTTATCGGTGCCACCGCCATGCTGACCGCAAGCCACACGCCCGCCGAGCGTGGCCGCATGCAGGGCCTGAACGATCTGATCGTGTTCGGTGGCGTCACCCTTGCGTCGCTGTCATCGGGCGGGTTGATGAACTGTTCCGGTGGCAGCGTGGTCGAGGGCTGGAATGCCGTCACCCTTGCCATGGCCCCGTTCCTTGTGCTGGCTGGCGGCGCGCTGATCTGGCTTGGCGCACAGCGTCGTCGGGTCGCCTGACACGTCACAGGAATTTCACGCACAGGTTGTGGCCCGCCATGCTATGCTAGGCAGGCATTCGCACGGAGGCCCTGATGCGCCTTGCCAGCTTCAATGTCGAAAACCTGTTCAACCGCGCATCGGTGATGAACCTTGATGACTGGGACGAAGGCCGCCCCATCCTCGATGCGGTGACCGAACTGACCAATCTGCTGGAACAGCCCGCCTATACCGCCGCCGACAAGGCCCGCATCGTGCAACTGCTGACCACGCTTGGCCTTGCGGCCAGTGACACCGGCCCTTTCGTCATTCTGCGCCGCAACCGTGGTGCGCTGGTCGCCCGACGCGCCACAGGGCTTGCGATCGTGGCAAATGGCCGCGATGACTGGATCGGCTGGGTCGAGCTGCGCCGCGCCGCGGTGAATGAGACTGCGATGATGAACACAGGCCGGGTGATCCGCGACGTGAATGCCGATGTGCTGGCCGTGGTCGAGGCCGAAGATCGCATCGCGCTGACCCATTTCAGCGAGCAGATCCTGAGGATGGTCGACGGCACCCCCTACCCCAACATCATGCTGATCGATGGCAACGATATGCGCGGCATCGACGTCGGCCTGATGACAAAGCCGGGGTTTGACATTGGCGCGATGCGCAGCCATGTCGCCGATGCGGGCCCTGCTGGCCCGATCTTCAGCCGCGATTGCCCCGAATTTGCCGTAACCACACCGCAGGGCGAGGTGATCTGGGTGCTGGTCAACCACTTCAAATCCAAGGGTTTTGGCAATCCCGCCGACAATAACCGCCGCCGCCGGACGCAGGCCACCGCCGTTGCCGGGTATGTCGCCCGTCTGCGCGACGAAGGTTTTGCCAACATCGCCGTGATGGGCGATCTGAACGATACGCCAGGGTCTGACCCGCTGGAACCCCTGTTGCAGACCGATCTGCGCGATGTGTCCGATCATCCGTCCTTCGATACCGGGGCCTTTGCCGGGCGCGGTACCTACGGCCTTGGGAATGACAGCGACAAGATCGACTATATCCTGCTGACCCCGCCCCTGTTTGCCCGGATCACGGGCGCGGGTCTTTTCCGCATGGGCGCATGGCCCGGATCGCGCCCCGCCCGCTGGCCCACCTACCCCGAACTGCAACGCAAGATCCATGCGGCATCAGACCATCACGCGATCTGGGTGGATATCGCCTGACCCCTCGACACCGCACCGCCCAGCCGCGATACATCCACCATGACCATCACAATCACCGACCTGACCCCCACCCATCGGCATGCGTTCCACGGCCTGTGACGCGATTACCTGCGGTTTTACGATGTCGCCCTCAGCCCGCAGGTGACGGACGCCACATGGGCGCGCCTGATGGACCCTGCATCCCCGATGAAGGCCCGCATCGCCCTTCTGGATGCCCGCCCTGTGGGCTTCGCCATCCGTATGCATCACCCATCGACATGGGTTGCGGGCGATGATTGTTATCTGGAGGATTTATTTATTGATGCAGGTGCCCGTGGCCATGGATTGGGCCGTGCGCTGATGGATGATCTGGCGCAGATTGCCCGCAGCAAAGGCTGGCACCGGCTGTATTGGCATACCGATGAAGGCAATACCCGCGCCCGTGCTCTGTATGACAGTTATGTCAAGTCAGACGGCCACATCCGCTATCGTTTACGGCTGTGATGCCACCAAAGCCGCCTGCAGCGCGGGCAGAAACCGCTGTTCATAATCGCTGCCCACCAGCGGCCCCTGAAACCGGAACAACACCGTTCCGTCGCCCGCCACGACGAACGTCTCCGGCGGGGCCGTTACCCCCCAGTCAATCGCCATGCGTCCGCGCGGATCGAAGGCCATGCCGAAAAACGGATTGCCGCCTTCCGCCAGATAGGCCGTCGCCTGATCCGCCTGATCCTTGATATTCACCCCTGCAACGCGCAGGCCATCCGCCTGCATCCGCAACAACACCGGGTGTTCCGCCCGGCACGGCGGGCACCAGCTGGCCCAGAAGTTCACCAGCGTCACCTTGCCCGTCCGCAAATCGGCGTCGGTCAACCCCGGCACCTCCGCAAGACCCTCGGGCAGCACCGCAGGCGCCTGCACGCCGATAAAGGTCGATGGCAGATCATTCGGATTGCTGCGCTGCATCCCCACCCAGAACGCCAATGCCAGTGCCGCAAACAGCAGCGGCGGCAGGATCATCAACACCCTATTCATCGCCAGCCCGCGCCTCAACCGCCGCCAGCGCCCGCCGCACTTGCGCCCCCCGCCACAACGTCACCGCCACCAGCACCCCCAGCAGCACAATCGTTGCCGCATAGGACCCCAGCACGGGCAACGCATATTTTCCCAAAGTGACCGTCACGCCATCCGCTCCCGCATCAGCAGCGCAGCCAGCCGCCGCGCCCGGATTTCGGTGCGCGTGCGCAGCAGCACCAGTGTGATGAACAACAGCACAAATCCCGCAATGCACATCACCAAAGGCTGCCAGAACACATCCGACACGTTCTCTTCCGCATCAAGGCTCAGCGATGCCCCCTGATGCAGCCCTTGGTTCCAGAAATTCACCGCATAGCGTGACAGCACCGCAAACACCGATCCCACAAGGCAAAGCACCGACGTCAGATCCGCCGCCGCGTCCCGGTCCTCGATCGCCGCCCAAAGTGCGATGTACCCAAGATAAAACAGAAACAGGATCAGGAAGGATGTCAGACGCGGGTCCCAGGCCCACCACGTTCCCCACATCGGCTGCCCCCACAATGCGCCCGTCACCAGCGCCACCAGCGTGAAGGTCAACCCAACGGGCGCCGCAGCCTTGGCCGCCAGCGCACTCACATGATGTCGCCGCACCAGCCAGATCAGGCTCGTCACCAGCATCATCACCCAGGCATTGATCGCCATCATCGCGGCAGGCACATGCAGGTAGATGATCCTGACCGTTGCCCCTTGCCGGTAATCATCGGGTGTAAAGAAAAAGCCCCAGATCACACCAACCAGCAGGCAGGCAAATGTCGCCAGCACAAGCACAGGCAACACGCGCGTAGACGTGTCCATGAACCGTTTCGGATTGGCGTATTCCCAGATCGACATATCTCTCACCTAATTTCTGGCGCGTTCCCGCGCAAGACATAGCGCAGCCTGATCACCGCAGGTTGACGCGGATTGCCGCAGCCGCAGCAAACGGCAGCAATGCCACCGCCCCCGCCGTGATCCCCGCCAGCAACATCAGCGGCGTCGCCCCGTCCAACCCCGCCGACCCGCGTTTCACCACCTCGGCCCCAAAGATCAATACCGGCACATACAGCGGCAGCACCAGCAGCGACATCAGCAATCCTCCCCGCTTCACCCCCACCGTCAACGCCGCCCCGAACGCCCCGATCATGCTCAGCGCGGGCGTGCCAATCATCAGGGACGCGACAAGCCAGCCGTAACCGGCATCAAGGTTCATCAACACCCCCAACCCCGGCGCCAGAACGGCCAAAGGCAGTCCCGTCACCACCCAATGCGCCGCCGCCTTGGCCAGCACCACCCCTTCCAGCGGGATCGGGGCCGTCGCCAGCAAATCCAGACTGCCGTCCTCGAAATCCAGCGCGAAAATCCGGTCCAGCGTCAGCAGGCACGACAACAATGCCCCCACCCACAAAATCCCCGGCGCAATCCGTGCCAGCACCGCCCCATCCGCCCCCACACCCAAGGGCACCAGCACCGCCACCAGAAGATAAAACGCAAAGGCAAGACCAAATCCGCCGCCCGCCCGCACCGCCAATCGCACATCGCGCAGAAACAACGCGATCATCGCGGCGCACCCAGCCGCGCCTTGAACGCCCCCAGATCCAACACCGCCGCCGTGATCCCCATATCGACATGGCTTGCCATCACCGCAATGCCCCCGATCCCCAGATGCGCTGCGATCACGGCGCCAAACAACGCCACCGATGCCGCATCCAGCGATATCGTCGGCTCGTCCAGCAGCCAGACCTTCCGCCCCGTCACCAGCAGCCGCGCCAGCCCCAGCCGCCGCTTCTGCCCCGCCGACAGGTTCCGCGCGGGCCGGTCGCGCAAGGCCCGCAGATCCATCGCCGCCAGCGCCGCCTCCACCCCCACCTGCCCGTTGATCGCCGCCCAGAACGCAAGATTCTCCTCCGCCGTCAGCGCCCCCTTCAACCCGTCCGCATGGGCCGCATAGGCCAGGCTGTC
>JANNKX010000026.1:0-1722 GCA_031396505.1 Rhodobacterales bacterium | reverse complement strand
CGGGGATTGGCCCAGCGGATCATCTGGCATCGGTTGGGATAAAGACGGTCTGCGACCAGCCGGGCGTGGGCGCGAACCTGCAAGACCATGTCGATCTGTTCGTGATCGCCGAATGTACGGGTGACCACACCTATGACCGCTTTGCCAAACCGCATCTGTCCGCACTTGCAGGTCTGCAATACCTGCTGACCAAACGTGGCCCCGTCGCGTCCAGCCTGTTTGAAACGGGCGGCTTCTGGTATGCTGACCCTGGTGCGCGGTCGCCTGACATTCAGTTGCACCTTGGCCTTGGGTCCGGCATCGAATCCGGCGTGGCGCGGATGCCGCATGGCGGGGTCACGCTAAATTCTGCCTACCTGCGGCCACGGTCGCGGGGCACCGTGCGGCTTGCCAGTGCCGATCCAATGGCTGCCCCTTTGATCGACCCGAACTATTGGGCCGATCCCTATGATCGGGAAATGTCGTTGCGGGGCCTGCGCCTAGCGCGTGATATCATGCGGCAGGATGCACTGAAGCCATATGTGCTGGCCGAACGCCTGCCGGGGCCGGATGTGCAGACCGAGGCTGACGAGATCGCCTATGCCTGCCGCCACGCCAAGACCGATCACCACCCGGCGGGCACCTGCCGCATGGGCAATGATGCCACCGCAGTCGTCGATACGCGCCTGCGGTTCAACGGCATTGCCGGGCTGCGGGTGGTGGATGCGTCGGTCATGCCGACGGTCGTGTCATCCAACACCAATGCCGCCACCATCATGATCGCGGAAAAAGCCGCCGATATGATCCGCGCAGACCATCGGGTGCCAGCATGATCCGCCATATCGTCTTGATCCGCTTTCGCCCGGATGTGACGGAAAGTGCGATTGCCGCGATCTTTGCCGACCTGCACGCAATCAAGGCGCTGCTGCCCGGTGTCCTGTCCATCACCAGCGGGCGCAGTGAAAGCCCCGAACAGATCGAGCGTGGCTATATGCACGGTTTTGTCGCCGATTTTGCCGATTGGGCCGCACTTGCCACCTATCAGGCCCATCCCGCCCATCAGGCCGTGGGCGCCGCCCTTGTGGCAGGTGCGGTGGGCGGGCTGGATGGTATTCTGGTTTTTGATCTTTCCGTCGCGCTTTAAGGCGCGCTGCAACCAAAGAAAGGGCACGGCATGCTGACCCTGCCAACCTATGACGGCAAACTTAAACTCTACCGCCTGACGGGTGATCCGCTGATCCCGCGCAGCCCCCGCCTGCCCCTGACGCGCACGGCTTTTGCGGCAGCCCATGTGGTCTCTGACCCGGTCCGCGAACGCAGCCCGTGGGATACGCGCCCGGCGGTCGATTGGGAGGCGACCCTTGGCTTCCGGCAGGGCCTGTGGGATCAGGGGCTGGGTCTGGCCGAGGCGATGGATACCGCACAGCGCGGTATGGGTGTGGACTGGCCCACGGCATTGGAACTGATCCAGCGGACGATGGCAGCGGCAAAGGTGCATCCGTTGCGGCCCCGTGTCGCCTGCGGTGCGGGCACCGATCATGTCCCGATTGCCGATTTGCGCGACGCGCCCGCAATCATCGCCGCGTATGAGAAGCAGATGGCGGCGATCGAGGCGGCAGGCGGGCAGATCATTCTGATGGCCAGCCGTGCCTTCACGGCGACCGGCGCGGATGAGGGCACTTATGCCCGCGTTTATTCCCGCCTGATTGCGCAGGCCAAAGATCCCGTCATCCTGCACTGGCT
>JANNKX010000406.1:0-16391 GCA_031396505.1 Rhodobacterales bacterium | reverse complement strand
ATCCAGCGGACAAGCTGTGGTACGCCTGGACCACACTGCGCGCGATGCTGAATGCGGGGGCAAAGCGTGCGCTTTGTGACGATCCGGCCCTGCGGGCGCAGACCAAGCCCGAGACAATCTGGGAGATTGAGCAGGGGTTGAGCCTGTCTGCACAAGCGGTGCATGCGGCAAGCGTGATCCGGTCGCGGTGGTATGCGCATGCTGCAGGGCTGTTCCGGCGGTTTGATTATCTGGTGATGCCCTCGGCACAGGTCTGGCCGTTTCCGGTGGAATGGCGATGGCCGCAATCGATCAACGGCGTGGCGATGGATACCTATCACCGCTGGATGGACATCGTGGTGCCGGTCAGCCTGATCGGATTGCCTGCGTTGAATGTGCCGGTGGGGTTTGGGCCGCAGGGTTTGCCGATGGGGATGCAGATCATCGGCGCCACAGGCACGGACCGTCAGGTGCTGGCGGCGGGGCAGGCCTATCACGCTGCCACAGACTGGCCGGGGCGCAGACCGCCTGCCTGACTTGTGCTGGGCCGGGGGGGGCGTTACGCATCAGCCCGGAGTGACCGATGAGCCCGCCCGTGATCCTGTACCGTATTCTTGCGAATCTGATGCTGCCCGTGATGGTGGCTGCGACGCTGCTGGGGCGGCGCTGGCCACGAGGTGCGCTGCGCCAACGGTTGGGGATGATCAGACCCTTCGGCCCGGTGTGGTGGGTGCATGGGGCCAGTCTGGGCGAGTTGACCTCGGCCCGCGCGGTGATTACGGGGCTGGCACAGGATGGCGCGGTGCTGGTGACGGCCAATACGGCCACGGGGCGGGCGCTGGTGGCGGGTTGGGGCATCGTGCGGGTGACGGCGGCGCTGGCACCGTTTGATGCGGGCGGGGCGGCGGCGCGGGTGATCGCGCGGGTGCAGCCGCGGGCGATGGTGGTGATCGAGAATGAATTCTGGCCGGGGCGTATGGCCGCCTGTGCCCGCGAAGGCGTGCCGGTGATCGTGATCGGCGCGCGGATGTCAGAACGGTCGGCGCGGCGGTGGCGGTTTGCAGGCGGGTTGATGCGGCGGATGCTGGCGGCGGTGGTCTACCTTTCGGCGCAAGATGCAGGATCAGAGGCGCGGCTGGTATCGCTGGGATTGGCAGCGGATCGTTTGGGGCCACGGGCGAACCTGAAGGCGTGGGTGGCGGGGGGCATCGCGGACGAGAGTGGGCTGGTGGCACGGGCGCGCGTCTTGTTGGCGGCGTCGACGCATGCCGGTGAAGACGCCCTTATCCTTGATGCATTTGCGGCAGCGCGGGTGGCAGGGGTGTTCGATCTGCTGATCCTTGCGCCACGGCATCCGGAGCGCGCGGCAGACATCGTGCGGATGCTGACAGCACGGGGGATGGCGTTCGGGCAGCGGTCGCGCGGCGACGTGCTGGTGCGCGACACCACGGTCTATCTGGCGGACACGCTGGGCGAGATGGCGCAGTGGTATGCGATGGCGGGCGTGACGGTGATCGGGGGCAGCTTTGCCGACAAGGGCGGGCACACGCCATTTGAGCCAGCAGCATATGGGTCAGCCATCGTGCATGGGCCATCGGTGGGCAATTTCACCGAGCCGTTCGCGGCACTGGATGCAGCGGGCGGGGCAGAGGCGGTGGCGGATGGGGCCGCGCTTGTGGCGGTGCTGGTCGGGATGACACCGACGCGGCAGAGCGACCTGGTAGCGCGGGCGCGGGGCGCACTGGCAGGTGGCGGGGATGTGACGGGGTTGGTGGAAATCATCCGGCGGCATGGGTTGACACGGTAAAAATTGACGGCTGTCAATTTCAAGATATATTGTTTATTATCAAGATTTTAAAAAGTTATCCCCAGGACGAATTCACACATCGTTAACCTTTGTGAAGGGGATAACGGGCAAGTGCATCATAGCGCGGGCGCGCGCCGGGAATGGAGCGGTAAAGGACGACTTCGCCCACCGGGAACGGATCAAGGCGAAAGCCGGACCCGGCGACGATGGCACGTTCAAGGGTGGGCTGGTCGGCAATGGGCGGCGTGGCAAAGCGGCCAAGCGTGACATGGGGCAAATAGCGATTGCGCGCGATATCGCATCCCGCACGCCGCGACAGGGTTTCGACTTTGGTTTGCAGGTGGATCAAGGTGTCACTGGCCTGCACACCCGCATAAACGGCACGGGGTTTTGCGCCGCCAAAGTGGCCAATGCCTTGCAGCGTCACGTCGAGCGCGGACAGACGCAGGGCCAACATGGCGTCATGCACGGCCTCAAGCGTGGCATCGGGGACCTCGCCCAGAAAGGCCAATGTCAGGTGAAACTGCGCAGGGTCAACCTTGCGCGGCAGGGGCAGCAGAAATTGCTGCACGGCCAATGCAGAACGCGCGTGATCAGGCAGATCGAGGGCAAAAAAGGCGCGAATCATCGGTGTGTCAGGTGTATTATCCTGTCGGTAACGTCGCGACGCAGGGGGCCGGGACGGGGGGCATCGCGTAAGGTGGAGTACATTACCTGATGGGGTAGCGCACGTTTGCCACCATTCCATGACAGGCTGCGCAAGACGGCTTCGGCGGCATCTGGCAACTGATCCGGGATCACATGGCGGTTCAGGGTGGCCCAGACGCCGGTCCAGCAGCGCCCGACGGACCACGGGTTGTAGCCGCCACCGCCCAACACCAGAAAGCGGTCGGTCATGGACTGCAGGGCCGCAACCACGGCGAAATGCGCATTGTTGGACAGCGACAGGCGGGCAAGCGGGTCTTCCTCCAGCGCGTCGGCACCGCATTGCAGGACAATCGCCTGCGGGGCGAACGCCTGCAGGCGGGGCAGGATCAACTGGTGCAGGACGGCGTGCATTTCGGTATCATTAAAGCCGCGCGGGACGGGTAAGTTATAGACCTGCCCCACGCCTGCATCAGTCAGCGCGCCGGTGAAGGGCCAGCGGCCTTCCTCATGCAACGAGATTTGCAGGGTGTCGGGATCGGCTTCAAAGGCATGTTCGACGCCATCGGGGTGATGCGCGTCAATGTCGATATAGGCGAGCCGTTGCAATCCGGCACGACGCAGGAACAACAGGGCAAGCACGGGGTCATTCAGATAACAAAAGCCATTTGCGCGGTCGGGCATGCCGTGATGCGTGCCCCCGCCCGGCACATGAATGACCCCGGGCCCCTGCCCCAGTATCTGCGCGGCCAGCATCACGCCCCCGGCCCCCGTGGCGGGACGGCGGTACATTTCGGGAAACACGGGGTTCGACAGCGTGCCAAGGCCATGGCGCGAGATATCGGTTTCGGTCACGCCTTGTGTGGCTTCGGCGCGCGTCAGGGCGGCGATATAATCAGGTGTATGCCAGATCGTCAGGGCGGCGGGCTTGGCACGCGGGCTGGTGCGAAACTGCGCCGGGGGCAGCCAGCCCATCGCGCGGGCAAGGTCCATCACCGTAGATACACGGGGCACGCGCAGGGGATGTGCGCCACCATAGCTGGAGCTGCGATAGACTTCGGATCCGATGAACAGGGGCAGGTTCAGTTCAGCAGCGCCTCGACCTGACGGGTGATGTCGGTGGCAGTGGGTTTGGTGACGGACCCCCACGATTCGATCATCGCGCCATCCGGGCCGATCAACACCTTGTTGAAATTCCAGGCAGGTTCAAATCCATAGGTTTCGCGCAGATTGGCATAGAATGGGTGTGCGACACCGCCGGTGACAGGGGTGATCGTGGTCATCGGAATGGTCAGGGCAAAGTTGACGGCGCAAAATTCTTTCACGTCACCGTTTTCGGCCAGTTCCTGCGCAAAATCATCGGATGGCACGGCCAGCACGACAAGACCGCGATCTTTGTAGGTGTCATACAGGGCCTGCAGATCATCATACTGGGGGGTAAAGCCGCACATGGAGGCGGTGTTGACAACCAGAACGGGGCGGCCACGGAAATCATCCAGATCAATGGTGCCGCCATCAATGGAGGGGAAGGTATAGCCCGCATGCGCACGCAACGGCAGCACGGCGGCAAGCGCGAGGATCAGCCAGAACGCGGCCAGCGGCAGCAGCATGGCAGGACGCGCGCGGGATGCAATTCTGGGCATATGAACGACCTTTTCTGGATGACCAAGAATTAGTCCTTTGGCGGCAGAGGTCAAACTAATTGCGGAAACTGACGAAAAAGCGGCGGGTTTCCCTGTTGAATACAGGCCATTCGTGGCAATATGGGATCAGGCAAGATGCTGACCCGGCACATAAGCGGGGCAGCAAAGGAACCGATCACAAATGAAACGCAGCCAGTTCGACCCAGCCGATGGTGACCCCCGGTCACAGGTGGCCGCATTATGCTGGCGGATGCATCGTGACAAGGTCGAGGTATTACTGATCACCAGCCGCGACACAGGGCGTTGGGTTCTGCCCAAGGGCTGGCCGATTGACGGACGCAATGCGCCGACATCGGCGGCGATGGAAGCCTGGGAAGAGGCGGGGGTGACGGGGGCAATCAATCCGGCGGTGGTGGGCCTGTTCGGCTATGACAAGGTGATGGGGCCAAAGGTTTCATGGCCCTGCATGGTGTCGGTGTTCAGCCTGCGGGTGGCAAGCCTGTCGCGACAGTTTCCCGAACGCAAGGAACGGCGGCGCAAGTGGTTTGCGGCGGATGCCGCGGCGCGCAAGGTGGCCGAGCCGGAATTGCGGGCGCTGCTGCGGGGCGTGGCGAAAGGTGTGATCACGCTGGACCCCGCGTGATTGCATTTGGCCGCGCGACGCATAAGTATCCGTGGGTAAGGGGACGCGGATGATACATTACGATCTTGTATGCGATCAGGGGCATGGGTTTGACAGTTGGTTTCAATCGTCAGCGCGGTTTGATGATTTGCGGGCGGCGGGGCATGTGTCTTGCGCCATCTGTGGCAGTGCGGCGGTTGAAAAGGCGTTGATGGCGCCTGTGGTGGCGTCAAAGGCGGTGCCCGCGCTGAACGCGCCGCGCGACGGACAAGAAGCCGCACTTGCGGCGCTGCGGGCCAAGGTCGAGGCGGGATCGGAATATGTGGGGATGAACTTTGCGGCGCAGGCGCGCGCAATGCATACAGGTGATGCGCCCGAACGTGCGATCTACGGCGAGGCGCGGGCAGATGAGGCACGCAGTCTGATTGCGGATGGCGTGCCGGTGATGCCGTTGCCGTTCATGCCAACGCGCAAGGCACATTGAAGGTCAGTCGGGGCAGTCCATGTGGCGTTGCAGGTCTGTAGGTTGGGAGATCGGCCCCAATTCCGTCATCTGCACAGCACCTCCCTGTAGACTGATGGCGATGGCGCGCGTCCAGTCGAATGAGGCGAGGATCAATTGATCGCCACCCGGACAGGCGCGCACACCACCGGCAATGGTGGGACTTCCGATGCGATGATTGGAAAAACCGGGCGCGCGCGCGATTTCGACGAGTTGGTCTTTTACAAGCCGCACAAACACAAGGTCACCGACCAGATGCGGGCGATCGACATAAGCGATCTCCACCCGCCCGTCGCCGTCAAAATCGCCGATCCCGGCGGGGGCAAGCCAGCGGTTGGGCTGACCGATGAAGGGGGTGGCGGCGCGTTTAATGCCTGCCAGATCATAAACAGCAAGGGACGCACCAAGCGCGATGTCGGTTTCGACGACCAACGCTTCGGCAGCATTGTCGCCATCAAGATCCGCCCAACGCACGGCAACATCCTCGAACACGCGGGTTTGCGGCAGGGTGATGGTCACGCTGTATACCGGGCCGCCGTCAAAACATCCGGCAGGGCACGGATCAACCTGCAGTTCGATCCCGCCCCATTCGATGGCGTCACCAAGAACCCCATGGTCATAGCGCCGCGTCGGATCAACAAGGGTGGCCCCGACGATAGATGGCGGAGAGCGCAAGGTCACATCGGCTGCGGCAGGTGCGGCCAACAAGACCACGGCAACGGCGGCCTTGATCAAATCTGCTTTTCCGGCATCTGCACGCGCAGTCCGTCAAGCGCATCGCTGACCTTCAACTGGCAGGTCAGGCGCGAACGCACAGGGTCTGGCTGCCACGCGAAATCGAGCATGTCTTCCTCCATGCTGTCTTTCTTGGGCAGTTTGCCGACCCATGCCGCATCGACATAGACATGGCAGGTGGAACAGGCGCAGGCCCCGCCGCAATCGGCCTCGATCCCCGGAATGCCGTTGTCGCGCGCGCCTTCCATCACGGTCAGGCCATTGGCCACATCGACCACATGTTCCTTGCCGCCGTGTTCCACATAAGTGATCTTCGCCATGATCTGTCCCTTGTCAGCCTTGTTGTCATCGACATAAGACACCTGCGCGTGATTTGCCAGAGGCAGCCGATGCCTCGTGTTCACGCGGATATGTTCAATATTTGTTCACATGCCGCAGCACAGCCCGCAACACCGCATCACGCCAGCGGCCCGGCCAAACAGATGACCGCGATCCCTGCGTTGCGGTCGAATGCGCCATCGGGCGGAGCGCGCGGGTTTGTGCGTGACGGGGCCGCTTTGACGGTGACGCCACGCGCGCGGGCGATCCGCGTCAGGGCTTTGCCAAGGGCGCGCTTGCGGGTATGGTGCCACGATACCGGGGAAAACCCGGATGACAGAATGAGGCATGGGGCAGATGCGGCAATGGGCGATCCTGACGGCGGTTCTGGTGGCATCGGCCTGCCAGCCAGCACGGATCGGTGCGCCGGGCAATGCCGACCTGTCGATCGCGTTGATCCCGCTGGAAGGCACGCGCCCGCCGGACGGCCCGCCGGGGGCTTGCTGGGACCGTGATATCCGGCCGACCGTGATTGAAACGGTGACAGAGCAGTTGCTGGTGCAGCCCGAAACGCGCAATCCTGATGGCAGCATTCTGACGCCAGCTATCTACCGGACGGAAAGCAGCCAGGAGATTGTGCAGGAGCGCGGGCAGGTCTGGTTTCGCGCGCCCTGCCTTGCCGATCTGGATGTGGATTTTGTGGCGACGCTGCAGCGGGCGCTTAAGGCGCGGGGGTTCTATCTGCTGCCGCTGACGGGGGTCTATGACGATGCGACCAAGGATGCGGTGCGGCGGTATCAGGCGACACGGGGGTTTGACAGCCCACGTCTGACACTGACGGCGGCGCGGGAACTGGGGATCGTGGCAGCCGATCTGGGGGTGTCTGCCGCAGGATAGAAAAGGCGCGGCAGGTTTCCCGACCGCGCCTGTTGTGTGTTATTGGTCTTTTGCGACCGACAGCGCCACAAAGCGCGGATCACCTTCGCGCCGCACCAGCAGCAGCAGGGATTTGCGCCCGGCATCCTGCGCCTCGGAAATGCGGTCCGACAGGTCGCTGATGGTGACGACCTTTTGCTGACCGGCCTCGGTGATCACGTCACCTTCGGCAAAGCCCTTGGTCGCGGCCTCGGACGTCTGATCGACCGACATCACCACCAGACCCTGGGTCCCGACCTCAAGGCCCAGTTTTTCGGCCATTTCGGCAGTCACGGGCGCAAGGGTCAGACCCAGAAGGTCCGCCTCGGCCGGTTCCTGCGGGGTGGCCCCTGCGGGGGTTGGCGTCGATTCAGCCTCTTCGCGGCGGCCAAGCGTGACCTGCAGCGTTTCTGTCTGCCCTTCGCGCAGGATGACCACGGGCACCGCGGCCCCCACGGGGGCATCGGCCACACGCCGGGTCAGATCGCGGGTGTCGGTCACGGGCTTGCCATCGAACTGGGTGATCACGTCGCCCGCAATCAGCCCTGCATCCTTGGCGGGGCCATCGGGCACATCGGTGATCAGGGCACCCGATGCTTCGGGCAGGCCCATCGCCTCGGCCACATCAGGCGACACGTCCTGAATGCGCACGCCGAGCCAGCCGCGCCGGGTTTCGCCGAATTCGCGCAACTGATCCACGACCTTGGTCACGACATTCGACGCCATCGAAAAGCCGATCCCGATGGAGCCGCCATTGGGGGATAGGATGGCGGTGTTCACACCCACGACCTGCCCGTCCATGTTGAACAACGGCCCGCCAGAGTTGCCGCGGTTGATCGCGGCATCGGTCTGCAGATAGTCGTCATAGGTGCCCGACAGCGCGCGGTTGCGGGCGGACACGATGCCCGCGCTGACCGAAAAGCCCTGGCCCAGCGGGTTGCCCATGGCCACGACCCAATCGCCGACGCGCATCAGATCACTGTCACCAAAGGCGACAAAAGGCAGCGGTGTTTCGCTTTCGACCTTAAGCAGGGCGATATCGGTGTTCGGATCGGTGCCGATCAGTTTTGCCTCAAGCCGCTCGCCCGAGAAAAATTCGATCTCGATCTCATCCGCGCCTTCGATGACGTGGTTGTTGGTGACAATGTAGCCATCTTCGGAAATCACGAAACCGGACCCCAACGCCTCGGACCGGCGGGGCTGGCCTTCGTCGTTGTTGAATTCTTCAAAGAAATCCTCAAAGGGGGATCCTTCGGGCACCTGTGGCCCGCCTTCAAGGCCTGCCGACACAACGGCAGAGGTGGTGATGTTGACCACGGCCGGGCTGATCTGATCGGCCAGTTCGGCAAAGCTTTCGGGCGCACCAAAGGCGCGCGCCTCGATCGCCTGCGCCAGCGCAAGCGACATACCTAGTGCTAGCGCGAGAAACACGCGCGGCACGCGGCGGGTGACGGGAAATTCTACCATGGCCAGGGGGGGAAGCGTTGGCTTCACGTGCGCACTCCTTCGTGTCAGTCGCGGCCCTTGCGGGTCAACCATTTCCGGCGTCGCGCCGGTTTATGCCGACAACAGATAAGCGTGGTTCTGCGAATTGCAAAGGGCGATCCGCGTTGTCATGCGCTTGTGAACGCGCGAGCGCCGAATGTGAGGTTGTTTCAGACGCAAAAGGGCCAGCGCTCAGGCTGGCCCCATCACAGTCTGCATTGGCCTGTCAGGGTGCGACAGGCAGCGGGGCCACCGGCACATCATAGCTGCGCAGGTATTCGAAAAAGGCGCTGTCGGGCTGCATGACGATTGATGAATTGCTGCCCTGCAACGCGCGCTCATAGGACGTGAGCGAGCGGGTGAAGGCAAAGAATTCAGGGTCTTGTCCAAAGGCACCGGCATAGATCGAATTGCGTTCGGCGTCGGCCTCACCGCGGATCACGTTCGATTGCCGCCGTGCGTCTGACGTCAGTTCCACCACCGTCCGGTCTGCCGTGGCGCGCACGCGCTGTGCGGCCTCGTTGCCGCGGGCGATTTCATCGGCAGCTTCGCGTTCGCGTTCGGCGCGCATCCGGCCAAAAGTCGCCTCAAGGTTCTGTTCGGGCTGATCGGTGCGGGTCAGGCGGACGTCGATCAGATCAACGCCCAAGGATGCCGCTTCGAGTTTCGCATCGTCACGGATCGAGTTCATCAACGCGGTCCGGCCTTCGGACAAAAGTTCGGTCGAAGGCACACGGCCGAGGGTTGCCTGCAGCGCGGTGTTGACGATGCCGTCGATCCGCTGGCGCGCGAAATCAATACCGCCGCCCCCGACAGCGGAACGGAAGCGCCGCAAATCGGTGATCCGCCAGCGTACAAAGGCATCGACCACCAGACGGCGGTCATCAACCATCGTCACCTCGATGGGCTGCGTCGGCAGCGCGAGGATCCGGTCATCATAGCGCACAACATCCTGCAGGAACGGAATTTTGAAGCCGAGGCCCGGTTCCGACCGTTCTTGCACGATCTCGCCGAATTGCAGCACCAGCACGCGTTCGCGTTCATCGACGATAAACACCGATGACAGTGCCGCGATGCCGATTGCGCCCAGCACGGCCAGTGAAATGATGGAACGGTTCATCAGTTATTCCCTCCGGTGGTGGCGGGTGCCACGGTGCCCGACGGGGCCTGCGTTGATGCGGCCCCCGGTGCCGTCATGCGGCCCAGTTCATTCAATGGCAGGAACGGAACCACGCCCTGGCCTGCGGCACCACCACTGACACCGTCAAGGATGACCTTGTTCATGCTGCCCAGCACGCGCTCCATCGTTTCCAGATACATCCGGCGGCGCGTCACCTCGGGGGCCTTGATGTATTCGGCATAGACCGAAAGGAAGGCCGCCGCCTCGCCCTGGGCGTTGTTCACGACTTGGGCGCGATACGCCTCGGCCTCTTCCAGCAGGGCTGCGGCCTGACCGCGGGCACCTGCGGTGACCTGATTGGCATAGGCATCTGCCTGATTTTGCAGCGTGTCGCGTTGCTGTTGTGCCGATTGCACGGCGCGGAATGCATCGGCAACCTCGGCCGGGGGGGCCGCGCGGCGCAGGTTGACGCGCAACACGTTGATCCCGGCATTATAGCTGTTGAGTGTGTTCTGGATGGCGGTGCGCAGGTCAGTGACGATCTGGCCACGATCCCGGTTCAGGATCGGCAGCAGTTCGGAGCGTGCAATGATATCGCGCATCGCACTTTCGGACACCGCCCGGATCGTATCGTCAGGATCGGCAAGGTTGAACAGATAATCTTCGGGGTTGGAGATGTTCCAGACCACCTCGAACCCGATATCGACAATGTTCTGATCGCGGGTCAACATCAGCCCGGCATCTACGGCGTTCGTGGTGCCAAGGCCGACCTGCGTGGTCTGTTCAACGCCGACAGGCACGATGTTATAGGTGGCTACGGGCCAAGGCGCAAAGTTCAGGCCGGGTTCGCCAACCTGCGAGCGTTCGCCCAAGAACAGCTCGACCGAGCGTTCTTCGGGGGCGACAGTGTAGAAGGACATGAAACCCCAGGCCGCCACGATCGCAAACGCGCCTATGGCCAGCCCCTGCCGCGTCAGCAGTGGCCCATCGGGCCCACGCCCGCCGCCCACAGGGCCGCGCCCGTTGCCACCACCGCCGCCACGCCCGCCCATCAGGACGCGCAGGCGTTCCTGCCCGGATTTCACCAGATCGTCGATCTGCGAGATACCGGGCGGCGCATCGCCCGGACGGCGCGGCCCACCCCGGTTTGGTTCACGGTCACGTTCGCCCCGATCACGATCATCGCCGTTTCCACCACCGCCCCACGGGCCACCGTTTCCTGACATTCCGCAACAATCCTTCTTATTTCACTTGCAACTGAATTGGCTACTTCGCACCAAAATTCAAGCGCGACGTATTGGTTTGCGCATCGTGACCAATTCTTCGGCCATGGTCGGATGCACGGCGACGGTGCGGTCGAAATCTTCTTTCGTCGCCCCCATCTTGATGGCAATCGCGGCAAGCTGGATCATTTCACCCGCATCAGGTGCGACGATATGGCAACCCAGCACGCGGCGCGTGGCCTGACTGACGATCAGTTTCATCATCACCCGGTCAGGGCGCCCGACAAAGGCGGTTTTCATCGGGCGAAAGGATGTGGCGTAAATCTCGATCGGTTCTTGTTCGCGCGCGGCCTCTTCGGTCAGGCCGATGGCCCCCATTTCGGGCTGGGTAAACACGGCTGAGGCGACAAGATCGTGGTCGGCCTTGGTGGGGATGCCGCGAAACACGGAATCGGCAAAGGCATGGCCTTCGCGGATGGCAACTGGGGTCAGGTTGATGCGGTCGGTGACATCACCGACGGCAAAGACGCTTGGCACGGCGGTCTGGCTGTAGGCATCGACCACGATCTGCCCGCGCCGGCCCAGTTGCACGCC
This sequence comes from Rhodobacterales bacterium, assembly GCA_031396505.1. Taxonomy (GTDB): domain Bacteria; phylum Pseudomonadota; class Alphaproteobacteria; order Rhodobacterales; family Rhodobacteraceae; genus JAAFHS01. The sequence goes on along the minus strand of JANNKX010000406.1, from coordinate 4,803 downwards.
AAGGGTTTCAAGGCCGAGACCCGTGCTGTTGGGCACGCGGCCGGTGGCGAACATCACAAGGTCGAATTCGTGCTGCGACCCATCGGTCGCCTTGGCGCAGATGCCGCCTGCGGTCTGTTCAAGATGGATCAGATCGGTGCCGCAGCGGATGGTGATGCCGCGTTCCTGCATGGTGGTCGACACCAGTCCGCGCGCCTCGTCATCAAAGCCGCGCAGGATTTGCGCGCCGCGATAGAATTGCGTCGTCTGCACGCCAAGCCCGTGCAGGATGCAGGCGAATTCGGAGGCGATGTAACCGCCGCCGACCACCAGCGCGCGGCGCGGCAGGGCAGGCAGATGAAACATCTCGTTCGAAGTAATGCCCAATTCTGCGCCGGGAACATCGGGGCGGAACGGGTGGCCCCCGGTGGCAATCAGAATATGGGCGGCGGTAACGGTTTCCCCGGTCGACAGGCGCACGGTATGGGGATCATCCAGCGTGGCGCGCGCGTCATGGATGGTGACGCCTGCGTTGGTCAGGGTGTTGCGATAGGCCCCTTCCAGCCGATCAAGTTCGGTTTCAAGCCGGGTGCGGAAACGCGGCCAGTCGAACGCGCCAAGGGTGACGTCCCAGCCATAGGCGCGCGCATCGTCAATCGCATCGGGAAAGCCGGAAGCGAAGACCATCAGCTTTTTGGGCACGCAGCCACGAATGACGCAGGTGCCGCCCATGCGGCTTTCTTCGGCCAGACCCACGCGCGCGCCGCCTTCTGACGCCGCGATGCGCGCGGCGCGCACGCCACCGGACCCGCCACCGATGACAAACAGATCGTAATCGAAGGTCATTCCGCCATATCCGCAAAGATGTTGTCGCCGGGGATCAGGTCGATCCGGTCATCCAGATTTTCGCCCGAATTGATATCGCGCACCACCACGCGCCCGTCGCCGTGGCCGATCACCACAATATCGCAGATGTCGATGAAAAGGCCGTTTTCGACCACACCGGGGATCTGGTTCAGCACCAGCGCCAACTGGCGCGGGTTGCCGATGCGGGTCAGGTGCAGATCGACAATGTAATTCGCCTCGTCCGTGATCAGCGGGCTTTGGCCGTTCATCCGCAAGGTGCAATCGCGGCCCATCACGTCAAGGCTGACCAGGGTTTCCTCGATCAGGGCCTTGGTGGTTTGCCAGCCGAAGGGGATCACTTCGACCGGCAGGGGAAAGGCACCAAGCTGCGCCACTTCCTTGGCGGCGTCGGCGATGACGATCATCTGATCCGACGCGGTCGCCACGATCTTTTCCTGCAACAGTGCGGCCCCGCCGCCTTTGATCAGGTTCAGGTGGGCATCAAACTCATCGGCCCCGTCAATCGTCAGGTCCAGCCATTTTGCATCATCAAGACTGGTGATCGGGATGCCGACCTTGCGCGCCAGTTCCGCCGTACGGCTGGAGGTGGGCACGCCTGTGATGCGCAACCCTTCGTCGCGGACGCGTTCACCCAGACAGCGCACCATCCAGGCGGCGGTCGATCCGGTACCAAGGCCAACCTTCATGCCGTTTTCGACGAAATCCACGGCGCGTTTGGCGGCCACGAATTTTGCCGTGTCGATGGGGGAAAGGTCTGCGGCCATGGGGCACCTCTGGCGATAAGCGTGCCGCAGTTATAGGCGGAACGCAGGTGGGGTGCGAGAGGCAAAAGCGTGGACGCGGCGCAGTCGATGCCGGGCAAAATTGACGGCTGTCAATTTTTGACTTTCGTGTTTATTGTCAACAGGTTGACTTTCTGAAGCCACCCTGATCTAACACTTTGTTAACCACTGCCCATTCATCCGGCGGTCTGCATCAGGCGGGCCACGTCGCGCAGTTCGGCCAGTGTCAGGCGGCCATCGCCATCCAGATCAAGGCCCATCAGGGCCATCGCGCGCGCGGCGTCGGCATCTGACACGCGGTCCATGGCCACGGATTGCGCCGATGTGCGCGCCTCGGCCCAGGTGACATTGCCATCGCCATCACCATCGGCCGATGCGTGGCCCATCATCACGCGGCTGCGAAAGCGCGCCTCGGCTGCCGCGGCGATGACGTTGATTTCATCGGTGGACACCGTGCCATCGGCATCAAGATCAGCCTCGATCAGGCGGCGCAGCACGTTTGCCCGCTGGCGCGCGCGGTCCACGGCAAGCGCGCGTTCGATCCCGGCGGGATCAATCGCGCCATCACGGCCATAGCCCAGCACCAGCGTCATCGCATCGGTCACCACATCATCTGCATCCCGCTGCAACCGTTTGGCAAGGCCTGCGTCGACGCGGGACAGTTCCGCAGGCAGGGCGGGTTCGGCGGCATCAGGCGCATCCTGCGCCAACACATTGGCGGCCTGCGCCAGATACACCGCCACCAGTATCAACCATCGCATCATCGGACCCCTTGTTGCAGTCTTGGCCAGCCTAAAAGCCACTTGGTTAATGCGGCGTTAAGCGGGAACGGAATGATTGACGGCATGTGCTGCACGCGGCACCGACACCGTATCGGTGATCAGGCGGGCCGATCATGGGGGGGATGCTGTCGTGCCGCACGGCGTTGGCAGGGGCGGCGCGCGCGATCGCAACAAGATGCACAGGCGATGCGCCATTTCCGCGACAAGAACCGGTCCTGCCCGATGTCGGCAATGCAACCTGACCCCGCAGCGCGTGATTGCGTCGGTTTCCACTGGTTTCCGGGCGGCGATCTGGCAATAACTGGTGAACATGATGGGAGTTTTGCCGATGTATACGCTGCACCATGCGCCTGATTTCGCCTCGATGTGCGTGCATATGGTGTTGTGCGAATTGGGGGTGCCGTTCACGCTGGCGGCCAAAAGCGTCGCGGCGGGTGATCTGGACACGCCTGCCTATCGGCGCATTCACCCGTTTGGAAAAATCCCGGCCCTGGAAACCCCGGATGGGGCGATGTTTGAAACAGGCGCGATCATGCTGTGGCTGGCGGACCGGCATGGCGGATTGGCACCCGCAATAACGGACCCCGCGCGCGCAGCGTTTCAGTCGTGGTTCGTGGTGGCGAACAATGGCATTCACACGGCGATGATGGACCTGCTGCATCCGGAATATCCGGGTGGTGACGCGGCGGCGGCGCATGTGGGCCCGGTGGCACATGCCACCCTGCGCGAACAATATGCGGCACTGGAGGCGATGGTTTTGCGCGACCGGCCCGAATGGCTGTCGGCGGACAGGCCATCGGTGATGGCGTATTATCTGGGGATGCTGATGCGGTGGACAGCGGCCTATGCGCCGGATGCGGCGTTGAATATTCCGGTGACGGATTATCCGGCGCTGCATGCGGTTCTGGCGGCAGCGGAGGCCCGGCCAGCGGCGCAGCATGTTGCAAAAGTGGAAGGGTTGGGTGCCACACCCTTCACCATGGGGGCCTGATGTTCCTTTCGGTGTTCGATATGTTCAAGGTGGGGATTGGCCCGTCATCGTCGCATACGATGGGGCCGATGGTGGCGGCGGCAAGGTTTCTGGAGACGTTGCGCGCCAGCCCGTTTCATCCCAAAGGCCTGCGGGCATCACTGCACGGCAGCCTTGCGTTTACGGGCGTGGGTCATGCAACGGACCGGGCGACGATCCTGGGGCTGGCCGGGTTTGTGCCAGAGACCTATGATCATGAACAGGCCGAAGCCGCACTTGCCGCGATCCGCGAAAACCACGCGATTGTGGTGGAAGGCTTGCCGCCCTTGCGGTTCGATCCTGCGACCGACCTGTCGTTTGACTATGGCCCCGCGCTGCCCGGCCATGCCAACGGCATGGTGATCCGGGCAACAGATGCGCAGGGCGACGTGATCTTGTCGGAAACGTATTATTCCATCGGCGGGGGCTTTGTTCTGACAGCGGCCGAGATGGCACAGGCAAGCGCAAAAAAGGCGCGGGCGCGGGCGGATGTGCCGTATCCGTTCGAGACAGCGGATGAAATGTTGGCGATGGCAAAGGCATCGGGCCTGTCGATTGCGGCGATGAAGCGGGCGAATGAATTGCGGTTCCGGTCGGCCGCCGAACTGGACGCGGGGATCGACCGGATCTGGCAGGTGATGACAGATTGCATCGACCGCGGGATGTTGGGCACGGGGATTTTGCCGGGGGGGTTGAAGGTGCGAAGGCGGGCCAAGGGCATTCACGATGCGCTGCTGGCCGAACGCGGCCTGAACATGACCGCACCGCACACGATCAACGACTGGATGAGCCTGTATGCGATGGCGGTGAACGAGGAAAACGCAGCCGGGGGTCAGGTGGTGACGGCCCCCACCAATGGCGCGGCAGGCGTGGTGCCTGCGGTGATCCGCTATTGGCTGGACCATGTGCCGGGGGCATCGCGGGCGCGGCTGGGGGATTTCATGCTGACGGCGGCGGCCATCGGGGGATTGTGCAAGCATAACGCGTCGATTTCCGGGGCCGAATGCGGCTGTCAGGCGGAAGTGGGGTCTGCGGCGGCGATGGGGGCGGCGGGGCTCGCTGCCGTGCTGGGCGGCACGCCCGAACAGGTCGAAAACGCGGCAGAGATCGCGCTGGAGCATCATCTGGGCATGACCTGCGATCCGGTGCGGGGATTGGTGCAGGTGCCCTGCATCGAACGCAACGGGTTGGGCGCGATCAAGGCGGTATCGGCGGCAAGTCTTGCGATGCGCGGCGATGGGGTTCACCTTGTGTCGCTGGATGTGTGCATCGAGACGATGCGCCAGACGGGCAAGGATATGCACGAAAAGTACAAGGAAACCTCGCTGGGTGGCCTCGCTGTGAACGTGCCGAATTGTTAGGGGGATGACCACCGACCGTATCC
>JANNKX010000412.1:0-1951 GCA_031396505.1 Rhodobacterales bacterium | reverse complement strand
GGAGCGGATGACATTTGCCACCGCCGCCGTGTCGATGGCGACCAATGACAGTTTCCGTACCATTGCCATCCGCCGGGGTCGCATGAAACCCGACGATGTCTTCGTCGTGCGTTCGGCCCCGCGCACCGACACGTTCCTGCCTGGCCCGCCCGATCCGCAGCATCGGCGCGGGGCCGCCACCGTGTTCGGCTATGTCGGTGTGATCGGTCAGCAGGAAGGGATGGATCTGCTGGTGGCAGCCGCCGATCATCTGATCCGCAGGCTGGGGCAGGGGGATGTGCATTTCGCCATCGTGGGCTTCGGCCCCTCACTTGCCACGATGCAGGACGATGTGCGCGCGCGCGGGCTGGAAGCGGCGTTCACCTTCCACGGCGCACTTTACGGCGAGGCCCTGCTGGGTGTGCTCAACAGCATCGATATCGGCGTCTCGCCCGATCCAAAGAACCCGATGAACGACATTTCCACGATGAACAAGGTCATGGAATACATGACGCTGGAAAAGCCGATGGTGCAGTTCGACCTGACCGAAGGCCGCGCCTCGGCGGGGGAGGCCTCGCTTTATGCCCGCCCGAATGATCCGGAGGATTTCGCGGCGAAAATGGCGCAGTTGATCGCCGATCAGGAGTTGTGCAGGCGGATGGGCATCCTGGGGCGTGCGCGCGTGCTGGACCGGCTGAGCTGGTCCCATTCCGCCCCGGCGCTGCTGGCGGCCCATGACCGGGTGTTTGCGAAACGCGGCGGGTGATGCCGGGAAGGGATGGCCGTCTTATTCCGCGGCCCGGCCAAGCACGTCCTCGGCCCACTGGTTCAGACTTTTGCCGGACAGTTCCGCCGCGAGGACGGCCTTGCGGTGAACTTCGGGGCTGACCCGGAACATGACCTGCCCCGAATAGGCTTTTTGCGGTTCGCGGCCGATCCTGGCGCAAGTTTCGATGTAGTCATCGACCGCCTCGTGAAAAACGTCCCGCAGCCCCTCTACCGTATCGGCATGAAAGCCGACGCGATCACGGATACCGGCAATGCGGCCCGTGAACGTGGAGTCTTCGTCGTCATATGCGATCCGGGCGGCATAGCCCTTGTAAGTCATGGTGCTGGTCATGGTCTTACCCCGATCCGTTCCAGAAAGTCGCGGGCATCGCGCACCTGGTAACGCTTGGCTTCCTTGGCGGGGTGCGGACGGTGAAACGTCGCGACCTCGCCATCCTTTTCGAACCGCACCCGTGAACCGCGCCCGTCGATCAGGTGCGCTCCGGCTGCCAGCAGCAGGTTCTCGACCGCAATCCATGCGATGGTGCCAGACACCGGATCGGTGAAGACGGCGGCAAGCGTCCTGCGATACGGGCTGTTCATTGCACTAGGATAGGGTATGCTAGCGTAAATTGCAAGCATGCAGGCGGGTCGTCATGGAAAGGTCGCCGTCAATGATCTGGCGCGCCCGTCAGGGGCTGCATGCCAGGCAGGCCTGCCGCCTTGCGGTCGAAGGTCACTGTTACGGCGCAGCCCGCAGCCTGCCCGGCCAGCGCGATCATCTGATCGGAAAAGCCCGGACCGCCCTTGCGGTAGCGGTCGGTGGCGATGGCGGCGCTGCCTGCCGCCTCGATCACCAGTTCACGCGCCTCCAGCAGCCCGTCCAGCGCCAGTGCGATGGCGCTGCGCGACAGGCCATAGGCGCGCTCCAGCACCCAGACCAGTTCCACCATCGCCTCGCGGCAGACAAAGCCGGGTTCGGCCGCCGTCAACCCGGTGATGACCCTGGTGGCCGCCGCCGCCTGATCGGGGTCATCCTGCACCAGAAACCGGACCAGAACATTGGTATCCAGCCCGATCATGCGCCAGACGCGCCTTGGGCGATGGCCGTGTCCATCTCGTCCAGCGTGACATGCCGCGTGGTCCTGCCTTTCAGGAATCCGGCCATCTGCGCGACAGGCTGGATGCGCACCAGCCGCACCTC
>JANNKX010000345.1:0-7708 GCA_031396505.1 Rhodobacterales bacterium | reverse complement strand
GAATGTCATGTCCAAGGCTTATGGCTTGCCCGGACTGCGCATCGGCTGGATCGCTTGTCAGGACCGCGACATGGTTGTTCGTTTTGAACGCTATAAGCATTTTCTATCGATCTGCAATTCGGCCCCGTCAGAGGTTCTGGCGCGGATTGCCCTGAAAAGCCGGGATAAAATCCTTGCCAAAAACCGTGGTATCGTCAGTCAAAATATCGCGCTGTTGAATGCGTTCTTTGCCGAATTCCCTGATCTGTTTGATTGGCGCGAACCCGACGGTGGTTGCGTTGGCTTTATCCGCTATCACGGGCCGGATGGCGTGGAAGCCTTTACCACACGGCTGGTGGAAGAGGCGGGCGTGTTGTTCCTGCCTTCCAGTATCTATCGGTCGGAATTGAATGCGGTGCCGCAGAACTGCCTGCGGGTGGGGTTCGGCAGGTCGCTGGTGCCGGACGGCATTACAGCCATGCGCAACTGGTTGAATCGCAACGCAGCATGAGCAGTGGGATCGAGATCGTCGGGATCGACCGGCTGCGCCCCCATCTTGACAAGGCCAAGGTGCTGGAGGCTGTTCGCGGGGCATTGATCTTGCAGGCGGCGGGACAGGTGCAGTCGCCACCGCCCGGACAGTTGTTATTCAAAAAGCCGCATGGCGATTGCCATATCAAATTTGGCCATGTTGCGGACGCGCCGACATTTGCAATCAAGATTGCCACCGGGTTTTATGACAATCCGATGCTCGGTCTGCCGGTCAATTATGGTCTTATCCTGATCATGGATGCGGCGACCGGGGCACCACTGGTTATTCTGAAAGATGATGGTTGGTTGACCGCATGGCGCACAGCCGCTGCTGTTGCCTTGATGGCGCAGGCGTTTGCGCCTGCGGCGATCACGGGAATCGGCATTTTTGGAACCGGCCTGCAAGCACGCCTTGCGGTCGAATGGATCGTGGCGCTGCTTGGTCCCTATCCGGTTTTCGTCTGTGGTCGCGCAATAAACCGGACGCAGGATTTTGTGGCATCCCTTTCCGGGATAGGTGCGACGGCGGTAGACAGCGCTGATACGTTGCTGTCGCAGTGCAATCTTGTGATTACAGCAACGCCATCGGAAAACGCGCTGTTTGCGGCGGCATCGGTGCGTGCGGGGACACATATTGTGGCCGTCGGCGCGGACAGCCCTGGCAAACAGGAATTGCCCGCAGCCCTTTTTGCAAGGGCGGCTTGCATTATTGTCGACGATCTTGCCCAAAGCCTAGACCATGGCGATTTCGGTATTGCCGTTCGTCAGGGGGTTGTGGCTGCAGATCGCGCGATTATGGCGGGTGATCTTTTGTCGGGAACGCGGGTCTATCACCGCAAGGACAGTGATATCACCATCGCCGATCTGACGGGAATAGCGGCCGAGGATATGGCAATTGCGGGCTGCTTTTATCATGCTCTTAAACAATGTTGATCTGATCGGGGTCATCCGGTCATGGGCAGCCATTTACGGGCCTGCAGAGCCAATGGCCCTGCAGAGTTCTGTGTTTCATCACTGGTCTGGCACCGCACGGGCCATCAGAACCGCTGTGTGACGCCAAGAAAGACCGATGTCTGGTCATCCTGAACCGAGATTGGGCTTCGTGCTGCGTCCAGTTGAAGTTTTTCATACTCCACCCCAAGCGTTACCGACGTGGCGTCCGAGAAGGCATAGCTTGCCGCAAGGGAAACGCCGTATGAGACAAAGCCTGAATCAGCCGTAAAGGCCGCTTTGCCTGAACTTGCAGCCTGCGCGGCGGTCACGCCGAAATAAGTCTGCGTGTGTTTTCGATCTGCCCAGGTTGCATTCAACCCACCTGAAATACTGATCTGGTCCGAAACAGGAATATCTGTTCCCAACGAAAGATCCACGGTAGTTCCGTAATCGCCACCGCTGCGAAGATCCGCACCAATACCGACAAAGCCAAGGTTATAGGACGCCGATGTCAGAAACAGCACGCTGCCGTCAACATCCCCTAGCCCCCTCAGATTGACCGGATCATCACTGACGTCTCTGGCACCACCGTACCCGACCCCAAAGGACAAATAAATATTGTCAGTCCGTATCGGGGCATAACCGATACCACCCAGACCAATAAAGAACTGGCCTTCGTTATACTCTGCCTGCAGATCAACGAGGGCGCTTGTATCGCTTTGGTTGGAACCCTGATACTCTGGACTATAGGCAACCCCCAAGGTTCCTGTAATCGCCCAACTGTCCCTGCTGAACAATCCATCTTGGGCGGATGCACTTCCGCCAGCGCCAAAAGCCATAATCATTGAAAGCGCTGCAAAGCTGGAGAATCGTAAATATCCGAAGATCTGGGCGAAAGAAGGCGAATGAATCAATTCACTGGTCCTTTTTGAAAGCGCGTTCAGCCGAGACGGCATTTCCAGCGCGTTGTTGTTGTTCTCGACCGTAAGTTTCGCGACATCTGATTGGGCGAAGTCCATCAAGAACAAATGCTGATCGCCCGTAGCACAAGTCCCGATCAACGGTCATGAAGAAGCCGCCCTATTACCGTCAGTAACAATTAGCGTTTCTACCTTGCGTCAGGCTTGCGCATCCGGATCGATTGTCGGGAATTGCAGCCGAAACCGTGTCTTGCCGCCTGGTAGTGTCTGCTGGAATACGCGACCGTTATGGGCCTGCATGATTTCAGCGACGAGTGTCAGCCCAAGGCCGGCGCCGCCACGCCCCGGGGTGCCGACAAACGGTTCGAACATGCGGCTTGCGAAATCTTCGGCAATGCCCCCGCCGCTGTCGATCACATCTACCGATGGTGACGCGCCGGCATTCACGGCAATTTCTATGGGTGATTTTCCGTGACGGACTGCATTGTCCAAAAGGTTCGTGACGGCATCTTCAATCGCGTCTGCGTCGGCCTGAACCATCACCGTTGACGACGCCGCATCAAAGGCAATTTCGACGCCCGCGTCCAATGCCCTTGGCGCGAACTGCACTGCCGCCCGTTGCACCAAAGCAGACAGATCCGTCTGGGCAAGCGGCGTTGTCCGCGAGCGAACACGTTCAATCTGCAGCAGGCGATTGGCGAGCCGGGCCAGCCGGGCACAATCTTCTTTCAGCTCATTTGTGATCTTTCCCGGAGGTAAGCCATCAAGCCGCACTTGCAGCACCGTAATCGGGGTGCGCAACTCGTGTGCTGCATCCGCAATGAACCGGCGCTGGCTTGTGGTCCAATCATCAAGCCGATCCAGCGCACCGTTCACGGTACGGATCAGCGGTGCCACCTCGATTGGCGCTGTGCCTTCGGGCAGTCGCTGTCCGGTCTTGCCAGCCTCTATGCGCGATGCCGCATCGGCCACGGATGTGATGGGATGCATGTTGCGGCGCACCAGTCGCGGCACGATCACAAGGGCCAGCACAATCCCCGGCAGCAAGACATAAAGGCCAAACTGTAAGGAAAGAAAGGAAACCAGAAAGTAATGTCGGACCAACTGAACGATAAATTACCCGCCACCAGTGTCAATTCACCAGCAGGGGTCATCGCCTGCCCGGCACCCGAAATTTGCGTCACAATTTTGTTTGCGTTCGGCAGCAGCGGCACGATCTCGGGCGGGGGCGAGCCGATCAAGACGGAATGCTTGTCATCCCCTGCGTAAAACCAGAAATCGTCATCCAGCCCGCGCGCAATCGCTTGACCTTCGGGGGTGATGACGATGCTGCCATCCGCAGCGCGCTGAATATAGGGCGACATTCTTTCAATGACGGATTCCCCGCTCCCTCCTTCAGGGGCCACGTACAACAGATAAACGATACTTGCCGCAATCAATGCGATAACCACACCAATGAATTGTACAACCACCAGAACAATCGTCAGGCGGCGTGCGACAGAGTGCCCCTTCATGGTTCAGCCCTCATCAGATAGCCGATGCCGCGCAGACCAATAATTGTCGCCTGGGCACCGGCTTGTCGCAGTTTTGCACGCAAACGCGAAACATGCGGCTGGATCGCGTTCGGCTGCACATTGTCGTCGAACCCGTAAAGAACACTTTCAATGCGCGCGATCGTCGAAACGGTACCGGGACGTTGCATCAGAACCTCCAGCAGAACAAGTTCACGTCGTGGCAGGGTAAGCGTGGTGCCCCCAACCGTCACGCTGCGTAAGTCATGATCGAACATGATCATTCCAATTTGCGTTGTCCTTTTCACTGGTGGGCTCGGACGGCGCAGAAGTGCACGCAATCGTGCAACAAGTACTTCAACCTCGAATGGCTTTGCCAGATAGTCGTCCGCACCAGCGTTCAGCCCGTCGACAACGTCGCCAGTATCGCTTTGCGCGGTCAACATGATGACACCCGGCCGCGGCGAAATCTGATGAACATCCCGCAAAAGTGCGATGCCATTGCCATCCGGCAGACGTCGGTCAAGAACAACCCCGCTGTAAGGATTCAGGTCAAGGGCAAGGCGGGCATCGCCAAGCGTACCCACGCAATCGACGACATAGTCACGGCGAACAAGGGACGACGCCAACGCATCAGCAAGGCGGTCATCATCTTCAACAATCAGGATCCGCACGTTCACTCCGTTGATAAGGTGCCGCCGGATGGATGCAATATCATTGCGATCACATCCGGCGACATTGTCATTAAACCTGCACGGACCTAAACATCGAATTCCGGTTGACGCGACAGGGGCTTTTGTTCGGGCATAAACAAGCCGTCATAGCGATGCTCAAAATCCTTGAACTCTGTGCCGCAGATGCGGTCCCACCAGCGAAAGTACAAGCCGTAGTTTCCGCCGACGCGCTGATGATGCATGTAGTGATGATATCCGGGTGTCTTCCACCGTAGCAATGGCAACTTGATCCAGAAGCGGGGATAAACCTCGTAGCCCAGATGGCCAATGACATTGAACAGGATGGAACATGTCCCTGCCAGTAACGCAAATGCCGGGTGCCATGGCATCAGCATCACGATTGGAAGAATGGACAACCCACCAACACCCAGAATGATCGCCTCAAGTGGGTGAAAAGAGTAGGCCGTGAACGGCGTTGGATCAGCACTTTCATGATGAACCCGGTGAACCTTTTCAAACAGAGCCGGATGATGAAGGGCCCGATGTGTCCAATAAAAATACGTATCATCCAATACAAGGATCAGAAGCGTTACAAACAGGATATAAACCCAGCCATAGTTTCCAATCTCAAGATACATATTTGACGCCCCAAGCGAGTCAGTAAACGCAAGTGACAATCCAACGGCCAGAAAGACGATCTGCGTTGAAATACTGAAGCTAACTTCGCGCATCAACTGTGATATTTTCGGCCACCGTTGCCGTGCCAGTTTGCGACCCTTGATCAATCCATGAAAGATGACCCAGAAAGTAGTGAAAAAGCCGACAGCATATAAAACATACTCTGTCAGACTTGCGGGTATCGCCCACAACAGCAAGGTAAATTGGCCAGGTGGTGCGAATAACCCAATAGCAAGAAGCGAAAAGAAAGCCCCGGTGCCGATGATCAGCACTGCCGGTTTTCTTCGAGGCTTGGGTAGGGGCGTTTTCATCAGCCTTCTCCTCTTGTTAGATTCGTCGAAAAGATGCAGCCAATTTCTTGCGTCAGCCTTGCCGATCAAAAGTATGTGCAAATCCCGATATTCCGGCTGTCCGCCTTGACGTGGGCAGACCAATCTTGCGGGATTTTTCGGGTGTGATGGCAGTGCGCGGCTGTTCGTCAACGCCGACGCGAAGCCGACGTCCCAGACTCAATGTGCGGCTTTACGTCCTGCATTATTGCTTGACGCAATCCGTGATGCGCAACACGCTTGCATGATCATCGGGGACGATTCATGGGGAGAGCTGCGTCATGTGCCGAATGTATGCGGAACAGGTTCCGAACCGCTATGCGCTGACGACAAGACGGTTGCGTCTGAACGGGCAGAGCACGTCGATCCGGCTGGAAAACACGTTCTGGCATATCCTTGATGATATTGCTGCGGGCGAGGGGATGACGACGCCGGGCTTCATGTCGAAGTTGCATGCAGAAGTGCTTGAATTGCATGGAGAACCGGCAAACTTTTCGTCTGTGTTGCGCTGCACCTGCCTGATCTATCTGGAGCAGACATCCGTGCCGCCGCATGCGATGGCTGCGGAATAGCGCAAAAATCCTCACGTAGTAGTCAGTTACTACCAAGGCCCGGCCAATCGGGCGCACCCTGTCGAGGACATTGCCATCGGGCGATTCGTTGCGAGGGAAGAAATGGCCAAAGCCATACATACGATGATTCGCGTGCTGGATGAGGCGCGGTCGGTGGTGTTTTATGAAACGGCCTTTGGGCTGCGCGTGGCGGACCGGCTGGATTTCGACAGCTTTACGCTGGTCTACATGTCCAACGCCGATTCGACATTCGAGATGGAACTGACCGTCAACAAAGGCCGTACCGAACCCTACAATCTGGGTGATGGTTACGGGCATCTGGCGTTTTCGGTGGATGACGTGAACGCGGAACACGCGCGCCTGACGGATGCGGGGTTGGCCCCGCGCAAGCTGGTGGATTTTGCGCCCGCAGGCACTGTGATCGCCCGGTTCTTCTTTATTGCCGACCCCGATGGATACCAGATCGAGGTGCTGCAACGCGGCGGTCGCTATCTGTGACCGCAAACCGCCCTTCGGGAGGGGGCGGATCACCCAAGTCTTAACCCAGGGAGGAAAGTTATGACAAAACAGGAAACGCGAGGGCTGAGCCGTCGCCAGCTTTTGGCGCGGTCCATCGCGGCAGGGGCGACGTTCATGGTGGGGGCGGGCTTTGTGGCCGCACCCGATGCCGCATGGGCAACCGAAGTGACGGCGCTGCAGCCGGAAACCATGGCGACGCTGGTGCAGATGGCGCGCGATATCTATCCGCATGACCATGTGCCGACGGAATTCTACGTGATCGCCGTCAAAGGCTATGACACGCCGGAAACCGCCGCCGAAATTGAGGCGGGTGTGGCGGCCTTGAACGCGGCCGCACAGGGCAAGGGCCATGCCACCTATCTTGCCATGGGATGGGAACGTGACCGTGTCGATGTGCTGCGCGGCATGGAGCAGAGCGCGTTCTTCCAGAAGATCAGGGGCGGCCTTGTGACCGGCCTTTATAACCAGAAAGCCGTCTGGCCGCTGTTTGGCTATGAGGGCGAGTCTTTCAGTCAGGGCGGCTATCTTGAGCGCGGCTTTGACGACATCGCGTGGCTGTGAGGGGGGAACAGGATCATGGTTGCAAAGTTTGAACTGACCGACAATTCGGTCGTCGTCATCATCGGCACAGGTGCGGGTGGCGGCACGCTGGCGAATGAGCTGGCCCAAAAGGGCGTCAAGGTCGTGGCGCTGGAGGCAGGCGGGCGGTATCTGCCCGAGGATTACGTGAACGACGAATGGGAAAGCTTTGGCCAGCTGGCATGGCTGGACAAGCGCACCACCAGCGGCGACTGGCGCGTGGCCCGCGATTTCAGCGGCCTGCCTGCATGGATCGTCAAGGCCGTGGGCGGGACGACGACCCATTGGGCCGGTGCATCCTTGCGGTTTCAGGACCATGAATGGAAGGCGCTGACAAACTACGGCAAGGTCGACGGTGCGAACCTGCTCGACTGGCCGATTGATGGCCCGGAAATGGCCCCGTGGTATGATCTGGCCGAAGAGAAACTCGGTGTGACCCGCACAGGCGACCGCCCCGGCCTGCCCGGCAACAACAACTACAAG
>JANNKX010000315.1:0-5985 GCA_031396505.1 Rhodobacterales bacterium | reverse complement strand
GGGCCCTATCTGTGGCCGGACGGGCAGACATGGATCAAACGGCGTGTGGTGATTGCGCTGATCCAGCTGGCCTTTGGCAAGATGGTGTCGGTGACGACGCCCTATATTTACAAACTGGCGGTGGATGCCCTTGGCGGCAAGGCACCGACCGTGGCGATGGCGATGATGCTGACGGCGGTGGGGCTGACGGTGGCTTATGGCGTGGCGCGGATCAGCGTGGTGCTGTTCAACGAGGCGCGCGATGCGGTGTTCGTGCGCGTGGGTCAGCGGGCGCTGCGCAGGCTGGCGTTAGAGACGTTCACCCATATTCACCGCCTGTCGATGCGGTACCACATCACGCGCAAGACAGGCGGGTTAAGCCGGATCATCGAACGCGGGGTCAAGGGCGTGGATTTCCTGCTGCGGTTCTTGCTGTTTTCGATCGGGCCGCTGATTTTGGAACTGACCATGGTCACGGTGATTTTCGCACTTTTGTTCGGGTGGCTGTATTCGGTCGTCGTGATGGTGACGATTGCCTTGTATGTGGCCTTCACCTTTCGCGTCACCGAATGGCGGGTGAAAATCCGGCGGGAAATGAATGATCAGGACAGCGACGCCAACCAAAAGGCAATCGACAGCCTGCTGAATTTCGAGACGGTCAAGTATTTCGGCGCCGAAGCGCGCGAGGCGGCCCGCTATGACAGCGCGATGGAACGCTATGAGGTGGCGGCGGTCAAGACCGGCCTCAGCCTGTCATTTTTGAACATGGGGCAGGCGTTCATCATCACCACGGGCCTTGTCATCGTGATGGTGCTGGCAGCACTTGGGGTGCAAAACGGGGTGCTGACGGTGGGCGATTTCGTGATGGTCAACGCCTATATGATCCAGATTACCTTGCCCTTGGGTTTTCTGGGGACGGTTTACCGCGAAATCCGGCAGGCGCTGGTGGATATGGGCGAGATGTTCGGGCTGCTGGGCCAACCTGCCGAGGTGACGGACAAGCCGGGGGCGGCTGTGTTGCGCGTGGCGGGGGGCGAGGTGGTGTTTGACGCTGTCACCTTCGATTATGAAACCGAACGGGCGATCTTGAAGGGTGTCACGATCCGGGTCGGTGCGGGCGAAAAGGTGGCGCTGGTCGGGCCGTCGGGATCGGGCAAATCGACCATCGGGCGGCTGCTGTTCCGATTTTACGATGTCACGGGCGGGGCGGTGCGGATTGATGGGCAGGACATTCGGGATGTGACGCAGGACAGTCTGCATGCGGCCATTGGTGTCGTGCCGCAGGACACGGTGCTGTTCAACGATACGATCCGCTATAACATCGCCTATGGCCGTGAGGGGGCGACGCAGGCCGAGATCGAAGCCGCTGCACAGGCCGCGCGCATCCATGAATTTATCGTCCGCCTGCCGGATGGCTATGACACCACGGTGGGCGAGCGGGGGTTAAAGCTGTCGGGCGGCGAAAAGCAGCGTGTGGGCATCGCACGCACGCTGTTGAAAAATCCGGCCATCCTGCTGCTGGACGAGGCGACAAGTGCGCTGGACAGCCAGACCGAGGCGAGCATTCAGGACAGCCTGCGCGACATGGGGCGCGGCCGGACGGTGATCACGATTGCGCACCGGCTGTCCACGATTGCGGATGCCGACCGGATTGTGGTGCTGGAGGACGGCCTGGTGGTTGAGGAAGGCCGACACGAGGTGCTTATCGCGCGCGGCGGGCGGTACGCAGCGATGTGGGCGCGGCAAAGTCAAGACGAAGCCGAAGCGGCATAAACGGCAGGTTTTGACGAAAATTGACGGCTGTCAATTTTTGATATTTTTTATATATATCAGTACTTTAAATAGTTATCCACAGGGTAACTTAACAGTTTGGAAACATTTCGGGATCGGGGTAGGTTGTGTGCTTGCACGCACCGCGTGGTACTTTACAGCAGGGGGTGTGCAGGCAGGCACCCTACCGCAAGCGATCCAGCACCCGCGCCCATGACCGGATGCCTTTGTGAAAACTTTCCACATCGTACTTTTCATTTGGCGAATGGATCTGATCATCATCGCGCCCGAACCCCAGCAGCATGGCGTCCATGCCCAGATAGGTCTTGAAATACCCCGCAATCGGGATTGATCCGCCGCAGCCGACATAGGCCGCAGCCCGGCCCCATTCATCGGACAGCGCATGCCGTGCGGCCTCGAACGCGGGATCGTCGATCGTCATCACGCCTGCGGGGCTGTTGCCGTGGGATTTCCATTCGACGGTGCAGTCGGGCGGCAGTTGCGCGGTCACCCAAGCGCGGAAACTGTTGCGCAATGTGTCGGGGTTCTGATCGCCCACAAGGCGGAAGCTGACCTTGGCATGTGCCATGGCGGGCAGCACGGTCTTGAACCCGTCCCCGGTGTAGCCGCCCCAGATGCCGTTTACCTCGGCCGTGGGGCGTGACCAGATCATTTCCAGCGGTGTGCGGTCAACCTCGCCCGCCGGATGCGACAGGCCGACATCGCCCAGAAATGCCGCGTGATCGAAGGCAAGGTTCTGCCACTGCGCGCGGATGACATCGGGCAGTTCGGTGACGCCGTCATAAAAGCCCGGGACCTGCACACGGCCCTGATCATCATGCAGGCCCGCAAGGATGCGGGTCAGCACGCGGATCGGGTTTTGCGCAGCCCCGCCATAGATGCCCGAATGCAGGTCCTTGTTGGCGGCGTGGATCGTCAATTCTTCGCCCAGCAGGCCGCGCAGCATGGTCACGATTGCGGGAGCGGTGGATTGAAACAGGCCCGTGTCGCAGATCAGGGCGATGTCGGCCTTCAGTTCATCTGCGTTGTCTTGCATGAACGGGATGAGCGAGGGCGAGCCGGATTCCTCTTCCCCTTCGAAGAAAATCGTCAGGCGGCCGGGCAGGGTGCCGTGCACGGCCTTCCATGCGCGGCATGCCTCAAGAAACGTCATCAACTGGCCCTTGTCATCGGAGGCGCCGCGCGCGCGGATGACGGGGCCCTTGGCGGTTTGTTCGATGGTTGGATCAAACGGGTCACGGTCCCAGAGCGCAAGAGGATCAACGGGTTGCACATCGTAGTGACCATAAAACAGCAGATGCCGGCCGGGGCCGTCGCAATGGGCCACAACCATCGGATGGCCCGCTGTGGGGCGCACGGAGGCGTCAAAACCCAGATCACGCAGATCATCGACCAGCCAATCGGCGGCACGCGCGCAATCGTCTTTGTAGGCCGGATCGGTTGAAATCGACGGGATCCGCAGAAGATGCATCAACCGGTCAAGCGCGGCGGGCAGGCCTTCGTCAATGCGGGCGAGGGTGGCGTCAAGGGTCATGCGCGGTCTCCTGTCATGGGGGTACGGTAGCAGGCGGGGGGGGACTGTCCAGCCCCGGCAATCGCCGCTAGGTTGCCGGGCGATTCGATGGAGTGTGCGATGATCAAAGCGATATCCCTTGCCGTTGCGGCCTGCCTGACAGCCCTTCCCGTGATGGCGCAGGAGGCCGTGCCAACCGAGGTCAGCACATTGGACGGGGCGGCGGTGACCGTGCATCTGCGCCCGTTCCTGTCAGAACAGGAAATCGGCCTTTTGCGGCTTGTGGCGACGAATTCAGATGCGCTGGCAGTGTTTGTGCCGGATCGCAGCGGCTTTGCCGCGATGGCAGTATCGCCGGATGACGGTTTCATCCGCGACGGTGTGCCGGTGTCATCGGCGGTGGCACTGTCGGGCCTGCCGGATGCGGCGACGGCGGCGCGCGACGCGATTGCGGGCTGCGAGGCAAAACGCAGCGGGGCGGCGACTTGTGTGGTCGTGCTGGAGATCAGCCCGGCAGGGTAAAACGGCACCGGGGGGGCGACAGTTTGCCGTCTGTTAGCGCCGGGCGTTTGATCCATGTCACAGCGGACAAAGCATGCACCGCATATGATGTCGGGGCAATGTCAGGAGAAGATAATGAATTACGACGCAGTCCTTGATGGGGCCCTGCAACGCCTGCATGACGAAGGCCGCTATCGCACATTCATCGATATCATGCGTACCAATGGGCAGTTCCCGCATGCGCAGTGGCGCAAACCGGATGGCACGTTGCAAGATATCACGGTGTGGTGTGGAAATGATTATCTGGGCATGGGGCAGAACCCCGATGTGCTGGCGGCGATGCACGGGGCGCTGGATGCGACCGGGGCTGGGTCGGGCGGGACGCGCAACATCAGCGGGACAACGGTGTATCACGTGGCGCTTGAGGCGGAGCTTGCGGATCTGCACGCGAAAGAGGCCGCATTGGTGTTCACGTCAGCCTACATCGCCAATGACGCGACGCTGTCAACGCTGCCACGGATTTTTCCAGGGCTGATCATCTATTCGGATGCGTTGAACCACGCGTCGATGATTGAGGGCGTGCGCCGTGGGGGTGGGGCAAAACGGGTGTTCCGGCACAATGATGTGGATCACCTGCGCGCGCTGATGGCAGCGGATGATCCGGCAGCACCCAAGATCGTGGTGTTCGAATCGCTGTATTCGATGGATGGTGATTTCGCGCCGATCGGGGCGATTTGCGATGTGGCGGCAGAGTTTGGCGCGTTGACCTATCTCGACGAGGTGCATGCAGTGGGTCTGTATGGGGCGCGCGGCGAGGGGGTCGCGGGGCGCGACAGACTGTCGCACCGCATTGATATCATCAACGGCACGCTTGCGAAAGCCTATGGCGTGTTCGGCGGATACATTGCTGCAAGTGCGAAAATGGTGGATGCGATCCGCAGCTATGCGCCGGGATTCATCTTTACGACGTCACTGCCGCCGGCGATTGCGGCGGGGGCTGCGGCATCGGTGCGGGCGTTGAAAGCGGGGCAGGCGTTGCGCAATCTGCATCAGGATCGTGCCAAGACATTGAAACTGCGGCTGAAAGGTTTGGGGCTGCCGATCATTGATCATGGGTCGCATATTGTGCCGTTGCATGTGGGCAACCCCATCCATTGTAAACGCCTGTCGGACATGCTGCTGCAGGATCACGGCATTTACGTGCAGCCGATCAATTTTCCGACCGTGCCGCGCGGGACGGAACGGCTGCGCTTTACCCCGTCGCCGGTGCACAGTGCGGGCGATATCGACCACCTTGTTAACGCGTTGGATACGCTCTGGGGACATTGTGCGCTGAATCGCGCCGAGGTGGCTGCGTAAGCCTTTCTGCCAATGCAAAACCCCTTGCCCTATGTTAGCGTTCACGCAATACGAACGCCGCTGAGTCGCGTGAGACGACTGCGGCAAGTGTGACGGGGACAGGCAAGCGCATGATCGGGTGGAAGGCCAAGCCTTT
Source organism: Rhodobacterales bacterium (assembly GCA_031396505.1). Taxonomy (GTDB): domain Bacteria; phylum Pseudomonadota; class Alphaproteobacteria; order Rhodobacterales; family Rhodobacteraceae; genus JAAFHS01. The sequence goes on along the minus strand of JANNKX010000315.1, from coordinate 706 downwards.
GGTAACAGAGGCGGACAAACCAAAGGGGTTTGACGATTTCGATCTGCGTCTGGGTGACCTGATGCGGGGGGAACGTGCGACGCTGGGGAAATCCCTTCTTGATGTGCAGCGCGATCTGAAAATCAAGGCCACCTATATTGCGGCGATTGAAAATGCCGATATCTCGGCCTTTGAAACCCAAGGGTTTGTGGCGGGCTATGTGCGTTCATATGCGCGGTATCTGGGAATGGACCCGGATGATGCCTTTGCGCGGTTTTGCCGCGAGGCGAATTTCGAAGTGGCGCATGGCATGTCGGCTGCAGCGTCATCTGCCGCGATGACGGCGGTGCGGTCGCGCGCGGCGGGCGAAATGCGCGATCCTTTTACCGATCCGAACGCGACTTTCATTCCGCGCGGTGAAAGCCTGTTTGCGCAGGTTGAACCCGGTGCAATCGGGTCCATCGCGGTATTGCTGGCGCTGATCGGCGCGCTTGGCTATGGCGGCTGGTCGGTGTTGCAGGAAGTGCAGCGCGTGACGATTGCACCGATTGATCAGGCCCCGGTGGTGGTGGCCGAGATTGACCCCTTGGGCAATGTCGATGCCGCTGCCCCGCGGGTGCGTTCGGCCCCCGAGACGACGGTTGCTGCGGCGGATGTTCAGGCCGATCCGCTGGATCGTCTGTATCGTCCGCAAGCGTTGGATGTGCCGGTGATGACATCGCGCGAC
>JANNKX010000267.1:0-14690 GCA_031396505.1 Rhodobacterales bacterium | reverse complement strand
ACCTTGCCCATCGCATTGCGCGGCAGCGCGTCCACCACCACCCCCGCTTGGGGTTGCTTGAATCGCGCCAGCCCCCCCGCCACCGCGCCCAGGCAGTCCGCCACCGCCACGTCCCCCACGATCACCGCAAACACCGCTTCGCCGAAATCCCCATGCGGCACGCCGATCACCGCCGACTCAACCACCCCCGGCACCGCATCCAGCGCCAACTCCACCTCGCGCGGATAAACGTTATAGCCCCCCGTGATCACCAGATCCTTCGCCCGCCCCACAATCTCCAGATACCCATCCGCGTCCATGCGCCCCAGATCGCCCGTGATGAACCAGCCATCGGGCCGCAATTCCTCCGCCGTCTTTTCCGGCATCTGCCAGTACCCCTGAAACACGTTTGGCCCGCGCACCTCGATCACGCCACCCTCCAGCCGCACCTCCACCCCCGGCAGCGCCATCCCCACCGTCCCCGCCCGCCGTTCCCCGTCATACGGATTTGACGTGTTCATGTTCGTCTCGGTCATCCCGTAGCGTTCCAAAATCACATGCCCCGTCCGCGCCGCAAAGGCCCGGTGCGTCTCTGCCAGCAACGGTGCCGACCCCGATACAAACAGCCGCATCTGTCCCACCAGCGCCCGATCAAACCGCGCCTCCGCCAACAGCCGCGTGTAAAACGTGGGCACCCCCATCATCACGGATGCCTGCGGCAGAAACCGCAGCACCGTGTCCACATCAAACCCCGGCAGAAAAATCATCTGCCCACCCGACAAAAGGCTGACATTGCTGGCCACAAACAACCCGTGCGTATGAAACATCGGCAGCGCATGCAGCAGCACATCGGCGTCCGTAAACCGCCACGCATCGACCAGCACCTGCGCGTTGGACAGCAGGTTTCCCTGCGAAAGCATCGCCCCCTTCGACCGCCCCGTCGTGCCCGATGTATACAGCAGTGCCGCCAGATCGTCCGCGCCCCGGTCCACCGCCGCAAACGTCGCGGGCATCCCCGCCGCCCGCTCTGCAAGGCTGCCCGCCCCCCGCGCGTCCATCGTCATCACGTGCGCCCCGCCCGCCAGCGGCGTCAGCGCGACCACCCCGTCCGGGTCGCAGACAAACACCGCAGGCGTCGCATCCCCCAGAAAATACCCGATCTCGCCCGGCGTATAGGCCGTATTCAACGGCAGATACACCGCCCCCAACGCCACGCAGGCCCCATAGGTCGCAAGCGCCGCAGGCGATTTTGTCACCTGCACCGCCACCCGGTCGCCCGCCCGCACCCCCGCCGCCCGCAGCGCATGCGCCTGCCGTGCCACCATGCCGTAAAATGCCTGCCCCGATATCGTCTGCCCGTCGGCCAGAACCATCAACGGCCCCGACCGCCGCGCGATTGGTGCAAACAGCGCGTCAAATAACGGATTTGCCATGATGTTTACCCCTTCTTCGCGTTTTCCTGCCACGCCTTCCGCAAGATACGGCCTCAGCATGACCCTGCCCACGCCAAATTTCCGCCCCAAGCGGTCATCATAACGAGGTTAACAACGGACCAAAGGAAGGATGCCAACCATGCTGACCAAACTTCTCGCCCGCTTCGGCTTTGGCCCAAAAGAAGTCATCGACGAACGTTTTGAATCGCGGATGATGACCATGGGACGCCGCAATGCGCAGGCCCTGCCGCGCGCCGGGCAGTCCGCGTTCAGATTTCAACACTGACGCCGGGCAGGCGCAGCGCGGTCATCAGATCGCGCACCTCCTGCCGGGCCGCCACGTTTGACAGGTTCAACACGTCAACGCCCGTGTCCTTCAGATCCATCACCGTCAGACCGCGCGGAAACAGCTCGCGGAAAATCACCCTTTCCGCAAAGCCCGGTGCCACACGAAACCCGATCCGGCGCGACAGATCTTCCAGCGCCTCGCCCACCTTGCGCTTGTTATGCATCTGCTGCGCCCCCAGCCGGTTGCGCAGCACGATCCAGTCGATCGGCTTCAGCCCGGCTTGGGCCCGCAACTGCCGCGCGCTCCACACCATTTCGGCATAGATGCTGGGGCCTTTGACGCGCCCCGTTTCCATATCCATCCGCGCCAGCAGATCAAAATCCACGAAACTGTCATTCAGCGGCGTCACCAGCGTATCGGCCAGCGAATGCGCCACCTGTGACAGCCGCGTATGCGATCCGGGACAGTCGATGATGATGAAATCTTTCTCCGGCTCCATCGCCGCAATCGCCGCTGACAGGCGGTGGTCATAGACGTTTTCCCCCGGTGCCAGCCGCGCCATATCCGCCTCGGGCAGGTCGCGGTACTCCGGGGATGGCAGGCTCAACCCCATCCGCGCGAGGTAAGCCACCCGGTTTTCCACATAGCGCCCGAAACTTTTCTGCCGCAGATCAAGATCAAGCGCACCAACCCGGTACCCCATCCGCGCCAATGCCGTGGCGATATGCATGCTGGTCGTCGATTTGCCCGACCCGCCCTTTTCGTTGCCCACAACAATAATATGCGCCAAACCAGACCCCCGTCAGCGAAACCGCGCCGATCACCGCGCGCTTTCTCTATAGGCAAGGCCAACACCCTTGGAAAGCACCCCGGTTACCACGCAAAAGGGGTGCGGTTTCCCGCACCCCTCCTGTGATCCACAGTCCGCTAGGCGGCGATCAGAATCCCAGACCTGCGTATTTGTTCTTGAACTTCGACACGCGACCGCCCGTGTCCATCAGCTTGGCATTGCCACCCGTCCAGGCCGGGTGCGCCAACGGGTCAATGTCCAGCGCCATCTGGTCGCCTTCCTTGCCCCACGTGGTTTTCGTCTGGAACACGGTGCCATCCGTCATCTTGACGTTGATCGTGTGATAGTCGGGGTGAATTTCTGCTTTCATGGTCCCGCTCCTTATTCCGCAGCTTTTGCTTTGTAGGTCGTATCTTCCTGGATGCGGGCCGATTTGCCACGGCGATCACGCAGGTAATACAGCTTGGCCCGGCGCACCTTGCCGCGACGCACCACATCAATGCTGTCGATGTTGGTGGAATACAGCGGGAACACCCGCTCCACACCTTCGCCGAACGAAATCTTGCGCACGGTGAACGACGCGCTGATGGTCATCCCGCCCTTGCGGCCGATGCACACGCCTTCATAGGCCTGCACGCGGCTGCGCGTGCCTTCGGTCACCTTATAGCCGACACGGATCGTGTCGCCCGCCCGGAAGTCCGGGATCTTTTTCCCAAGCGAGGCAATCTGCTCCGCTTCAATCTGTGCGATCAGGTTCATGCCCTGGTCCTTTCATTTGCTCAGGGTTTTCCCCCGACGTGATGCCGCACCAGCGCTCTTGGTCTTCAACCGGGTCCCGACCGCGTGGTGGTCAGCCCGCCAGAGATGGCACATGCTGTTCTGAACTGTTCCTTTCGGGCAACGCCTGTCGAAGAAGGCTGGCGCAAAGGCCAAAAGGAATCAGGCCCGATGGACAGCAAGTCCCCGGACAGGCGGCGTATAGGGGGGGCTTGCACATGGGTCAAGGGGCGCGCGGGGCAATCAGCGCTTGGATTGCACATAAGCGTCCCACAAATCCGGACGGCGGGCTTTTGTCACTGCTTCTGCCTCGGCACGGCGCCATTTCGCAATTGCGCCGTGGTTCCCCGATTGCAGCACATCCGGGATAGCGCGGCCTTCCCACTCCACGGGCCGCGTATACTGCGGATGCTCCAGCAGCCCTTCGGAAAAGCTTTCCTCAACCGTTGATTCCGCGTTGCCCAAGACCCCCGGCAACAACCGCACCGTCGCGTCCAGCAGGGCCTGCGCCGCAATCTCGCCACCCGTCAGGACGAAATCGCCCAACGACACCTCTTCAACCCCGTGATGATCCAGCACCCGCTGATCCACCCCTTCAAACCGCCCACACAGCAGTGTCAGGCCGTCACAACCCGCAAACCGCCGCGCCATCGCCTGATCGAACGGGCGCCCGCGCGGCGACAGAAACACCACCGGCCACTGCGTGCGCGGCAGGCCTGCATCCGCCGCCTGTAACGCCGCATCCACCACATCCGCGCGCAGCACCATGCCCGCGCCACCCCCCGCAGGCGTGTCATCCACATTGCGATGCTTGCCAAGACCAAAGCCGCGCAGATCAATGGTGTCCAACGACCACAGCCCCATGTCCAAGGCGCGCCCCGTCAGGCTTTGCCCCAGCATGCCCGGAAAGGCATCCGGCAGCAGCGTGATGATGCGTGCGCGCCATGCGCCCTTGACCAAACGCGCTTCCGCCATCAGGTCGCGCGGAACGTGGCTGGCCGCCATTGACAGGCGGCCATGTGATTTCGACGGGGCTTTGCGCGCATCATTCATGGCTGCGGTCTATACCGCGCCCACAGCGACGGGGGAACCGGTTTTCAGGCCGCCCGTGTTCAGGCCGCCCGCATTTAGGCGGCCTGCGCGCGCAACGGCACCAACGCCGCCAGCGCCTGTGCAGCCGCCCCGCCCATCCGTTCCGCACGATGCGTCAGAACCGCCTCCGATGGGATATTGGTCGCCAGATCGGCATCCTGTGTCACCGCCGCCGCCATCCGCGTTGCAAACAGCGTGACAAGCGCCGCATCGTCAGGCAGCGCCTGCATTACCAAAGACGGGCTGCCCTCATCCAGCATATCCATCATTTCAGGGTCCGTTGTCAGCACGATCAGCGCCATGATGATCGCCTGCGACGAATCCGCCTTGACCGCGCGCACCATCAGCGCATCCCGCAGCCGTGCCGGGCTAGCGTGTTTCGCCATCGCCTTCAGGTGTCGCAGAACCTCTGCCTCGGTGGTCCGCCCCGCCATATCCTGCAAAGGTTGCAATAACCGGTCGGCCAAGGCGGCACCAGCCGCTGTTTCATCTGCATGCGGGTCCACATCGGGCGCATATGCCGCCGCAATCGCCTCGAACGAATCACCTTTCCACGGGTCCCACAGCATCCGCGCCAGCGGGATCGACAGGAATGACACCGCCAGCGGCAGCAACGGCGACAGCACCGGCAACGTCCCCGCCGCCCCGCCAATACCCCGACCAATCCCGAAGGACACCGCAACCAACAATACCTGCACCGCAACCTGTGCGCCAAGGCTGACCCAAAGGTCGGCCTTTTGCAGATCGGCCAACGAATGCGGCCACAGGTGTGGGCGCAAAATGATCTGGCTCAACACGAAAATCGCCACAAACGCAGGCACCATGGCCCAGCCATACCCACCCATTCCGGCCAGCAACGGGCCGAAATACAAAAGGGCCGTCGCCCCTTTCAACAAGCGTGCGCGCATTTCCATCACATCCCTTCCCCACAGACGGACAAGGGCGTGATCCTGTCCGTGCGTCAGTCCAGACCTTCGGGCATGTCCACAACGATGCGACGTGCCGTTAGATCAACAGTCGGAACGATTGCGCGAGTGAATGGCAAAAGTATGGCATCTTTCACATCATGAGGCTTGATCTCAAGCAGGTCACCCGCCCCGTGATTGTGCACGGCCAGCACTTTGCCAATCAGAACGCCCCCGGTATCCTGCACATCCAGCCCGATCAGATCGGCATGATAGAACTCGTCATCCGGCAGGGATGGCAGTTTCTCGCGGTCCACGTAAAGATTGACGCCCCGCAGCGCATCAGCCTGTTCTTTCGTCACAACACCCGACAGCCGCGCGCCGAACCCCCCCGCCACCGGCCGGGTCAGTTTCAATGTGAAACTCCGGCTGCCATCTTCGGTCAACAGCGGCCCATAAGACGCAATGTCCGTCGGCGCGGCGCAGAAGGATTTTACCCGCACTTCGCCTTGCACACCGAATGATCCCGCCAATACGCCCACGCAAATCCGGTCTGTCATGGCCTTGCCCCTTCGCAGTATCCGCTGTCGTTCCACCGTCCGCCGTGATCCAGACATTTGTCCGCCTGCATCAGCTGCGCAAACTGCATCCCCGCCCCAAAAGCCCCCGCACATAGCGCAAGCGTCACCGCGCGGCGCACCAGCCCAAGGCCCGGAATCATCCCCAGCATGCCGCCCTGCCGATCTGCTTTGCGCATTGTCCGGTCATGGTTTAGCGGCTCTCCATCCACAAGTCCCGTGCACGCATCTCCCAGCCCGCGCGTTCCAGTTCGGGCGTGTCGTGATCGGCCTCGGGCCAGCCAACGCACAGATACCCGATGAACGCCCATCCATCCGGCACGTCAAGATCGGCACACAGTCGTGCAGGATCAAGGATCGACACCCAGCCCACACCCAACCCCTCGGCCCGTGCCGCAAGCCAGAACAACGTGATGGCACCCACCACCGAATAGGCACGCGCCTCTGGCATTGTGGCCGCCCCCAGACCCGCGCCCTTGGCCGTTGCATCATCGCAGAATACCGCCAGATGCACCGGTGCTTCGCGCATGCCCGACAGTTTCAGCCCGGCATAGAGCCGCGCCTTGTCATCGCCGTAGGTGCCAAGGGCCGCCGCATTGGCGGCCTCATAATTCGCAATCATCGCATTGCGTCGGTCCGGGCTTTCCACCCGGATGATCCGCCATGGCTCGGACAGGCCCACCGATGGGGCCAGCCCAAATGCGCAAAGACAGCGGTCCAGAACCGCTGCCGCAACCGCATCCGTGCGGAATCGGCGCACATCGCGCCGCCACCGCATCAGATCGGCCAATGCGTCACGGAAGCCTTGGGAAAAGCTGCCGGTCATGACCCGGGCTTATTCTTCCGCAGGGGCCGCCGCGCGTGCGGCTTTCTTGGCCGCCATATCCGTCATGCGTTTGCCCGGAACGGCCGCCTTCGGGTTTGACCGCACCGCTTTCGGACGCGCGCCTGCCGCCTCAAGGAAACGTGCCACACGGTCAGTCGGCTGTGCGCCATGGCTCAGCCAGTGGTTCACGCGGTCCATGTCCATTTTCACGCGGTTCTCGTCGTCCTTGGCCAAAAGCGGGTTGTAGGTGCCCAGCTTTTCCAGAAAGCGGCCATCGCGCGGCATGCGGCTATCGGTTGCCACGATCGAATAGTAAGGGCGTTTTTTGGACCCACCACGGGCCAGACGGATTTTCATCGACATAACAGTAGTCTCCTTGGGAAGTGTGCGCGTCCGCGCACGGGGGTTGGTTATTTCTGAAGCTTCTCGTGATGCCTGATGACTTCGGAAATGATGAAGGTCAGGAATTTCTTGGCCAGATCCGGGTCCAGATCCGCCTCTTTCGACAACTGGTCCAGCCGCGCCATTTGCCGCGCCTCGCGCGCCGGGTCCGACGGCGGCAGGTTATGCTCCGCCTTCAGGCGGCCCACGGCCTGCGTCTGTTTGAACCGTTCGGCCAGCGTGTACACAAGGATCGCATCCAGCCGGTCGATGCTTTCGCGGTGTTCGCGCAGCAACGCCTCGGCGCGTGCAGTGACGTCACTCATGCGGGTTCTCCCTTGCCGGACTGGCGAAAAATCTGCGGATCAGGCGCAATCATGTCGCACCCCCCGCATGGTGCCGGAAGGTCAGCGTCGGCTCATCGCCGTAAGGGTGTGCAGCATCCGGGTCGATCGCGGCACCCATGCGCCGGCATAACCGGTGTGAGCGGTGGTTGCCCGGGTCTGTATAGCTGACAGCCGTTTGGTAGGACGTTGTCGCGAAGAACCAGTCGCGCGCGGCAATGGCGGCCTCGCACGCGTAGCCCGTCCCCTCATGGGCCGCATCCCAAAGGCTCCAGCCCAATTCCGGTTCGGGGTGGGTATCCGGATAGAACGGCCCGATGCCACCGATCCCCTGATCCGACCCGTTCAATGTGACCGTGAACAGGCTGAACCCATGCCGCGCCCATTGCGCCAGCACCCCGCCAAATTCGCGTGCCGTCTCGTCTGCCGTCCACGGCCCGCCTATCAGATGCGACCGTACCGACGCCCAGAACGCCGTACAAGCCGCAAGGTCACCCGCATGCGGCATCCGCAGCGTCAGGCGGTCTGTGTGCAACACAGTCATGCCAGCCCCCGCAGATCATGCCGGATCACCACATCCGTCGGATCCTGCCCCCGCAGCGTCGGATCAATCACGCCCCCCAGCCGCAGACCCAGCATGATCGACCGCGCATTGGCAGGATCAATGTAATTCACCAGCCGGTCCCAGCCAAAGGTCGCCCGCGCCCAAGCCATCACCGCCCGCGCGCCCTCCATCGCGATCCCTTGCCCTTCGGCCGCGGGCACCACGAACCAGCCCAGTTCCGGCTCCGGATAATCGCTGGGATGATAAATCCCGACCTCGCCCACATAAACGCCGTCCATATCCACCGAGAACGGCCCATAGCCCAGCAGCGCCCACTGCCCAACCTCGGACGCAAACACCCGCCACGCCGCCGCGCGGTCTATCGGACCGCCCTCAAAGATCGACCGGTCAGAGGCCGCAAAATCCGCGCGCGCCTCGAAATCCGCAAGGACCGGCATCCGCAGCGTCAGGCGTTCGGTCTGCAGGGTTGGCGCGATCATGCGGCAGCCCCTGCCGTGAACTGATAAACCATGCCGTCGTCAAACCACTCCGGCTGCCGCCCAGCGATCACGCTGCCGCCAATGCGCCGTGCGATGGCATGCGATGCCGCATTGTCGCGATGCACCGCCGCAATCGCATGGCGCAGCCCAAGCACGCCGAACGCCCAATCGCGCATCGCAACAGCGCCTTCTGTGCCAAGCCCGCGCCCTTCGGCCTCAGCCGTCCACAGCGACCAGGTCAGCTCCACCTCACCCGCCTCGTCCCACTGCATCGGGCCAAAGTGCCCGACAGGCTGCCCCGTCACCCGTTCCTCGGCAATCAGACGGCCAAAGCCCCGCATCACCCAATGACCGAAGAACGACGCAAACTGTTCCGCCGCCTGATGCGGTTTTTTCGGCCCGCCCGTATAGGCCGTGCGCGCCGATGACCGATAGTCCCGGAATGCGGGCCAATCGCCCGCCACAGGCGCGCGCAGGGTCAACCGTTCCGTCTCCAGAGCGGGCAGTCCGGTCAGGTGCGGATGGGCGCCAAATGTCATTTCTTCTTCATCATCCCGGAAAGACCCGCAGGCAGGGTCAGCCCCTTCGGCATCCCCATCCCCGGCAACCCGCCGCGCATCGCCTTGGCCGCTTCTTCCAACTGTGCCGGGTCCATCTTTGACGGGTCTGGCATGCCGCCCTTCCCCATCATCTGCTTCATCGCGGCCTTCATCATGCCGCCCTTGCCCATCGACTTCATCATGTCGGCCATCTGGCGGTGCTGTTTCAGCAGCTTGTTCAGGTCTGAAACCTCCAGCCCCGCCCCCGCCGCGATTCGTTTTTTCCGGCTGGCGGCCAGCAGGTCCGGGTTCGCCCGTTCCTTTTTCGTCATCGAATTGACCAGTGCGATCTGCCGCTTGATCATCCGGTCGTCAAAGCCCGCATCGGCCGCGGCCTTCTGCATCTTGCCCATGCCCGGCAGCATGCCCATCACGCCCTGCATCCCACCCATCTTCAGCATCTGCTCCATCTGCGCCTTCAGGTCATTCATGTTGAACAACCCCTTGGCAAAGCGGCGTGCCATCCGTTCGGCCTGTTCCGCCTCAAACGTCTCACGCGCCTTTTCAACAAGGGCGACAATATCGCCCATGCCAAGGATACGCCCCGCCACGCGTTCGGCCTCGAACGTCTCCAGCGCGTCCATCTTTTCGCCAAGGCCCACGAACCGGATGGGCTTGCCCGTCACCGCCCGCATCGACAGCGCCGCACCCCCGCGCCCGTCGCCATCCATCCGCGTCAGGACCACGCCGGTGATGCCGACCTTGCCGTCAAATTCGGTGGCCACGTTCACCGCGTCTTGGCCCGTCAGGCCGTCCACCACCAGCAGCGTCTCGCGCGGGCCCGCGATGTCGCGCACCGCCTGCACTTCATCCATCAGCACTTCGTCGATGTGCAGACGCCCCGCCGTATCCAGAATCAGCACATCATAGCCGCCCAGCGCCGCCTGCGTTTTGGCACGGCGTGCGATCTGCACCGCCGTTTCCCCCTTCACGATGGGCAGGCTGTCCACCCCCACCTGTGCCGCCAGAATCTGCAACTGCTCCATCGCCGCAGGCCGGTTGGTATCAAGCGATGCCAGCAGCACCCGCTTGCCGCTCCGTTCCTTCAGCCGCTTGGCCAGCTTTGCCGTCGTCGTGGTTTTCCCCGACCCCTGCAGGCCCACCATCAGGATCGCCGCCGGCGGATTGTCGATCTTCAATGCATCCGGCGCGCCATCCCCCGCCAGCACCGCGATCAGCTCGTCATGCACGATCTTGACGACCTGCTGCCCGGGCGTGACCGATTTCGTGACCGCCTGACCCATCGCCTTGGTCTTGACCGCCTTCACGAAATCCCGTGCGACGGGCAGGCTGACATCCGCCTCCAGCAACGCCACCCGCACCTCGCGCAGGGCCGTATCGACATCGGCCTCGGACAAGGCACCCTGTTTGGTCAGGCGATCAAATACACCACCAAGGCGTTCTGACAGGCTTTCAAACATGGCGCGGCTCCATCTGGTTAAGCTGGCATATGGGCACCAGCGGCGGATATGCCAATGCAGAACGGCACCCGTGGGCGCAACGCGCTGACGGATGGCGATCCCCGCAAAAGCGACGGGACCGAAGGCATGCACCTTCGGGGGAAGTGCGACGGCAGTTATGCTTGCAGGGTCAGCGAGTCAAGCCCGCACCGGGCCCAAACATCCGTGCAGACCACCCAGCGGCAAGTTCATGCACGACGCGCTTGTGACAGCCATGCGTTGATGACCGGCACGACCTTGTCCGTCTCGCCCATCGTCCCCAGTGATCGGGTAGCGAACCAGCCCCGACCCGCATTCAGACGCAATGTCCCGTCATCCTCGAAAAGTGTTCCGTTCATCACCGCATCAAGCGGCATCCGGACAATCTTTGGTGAAAGGGGCCACCGCGCGTGCCTGATCTCGACCTGCCGATACTCCTTGTCGAACAGCAGCATTGTCCGGTCGGGCATGAACAGACTGACCATAACAAAAAGGACACCGCTCAGGAACAGGCCAAAGTTGCCCGTGTTCGGCAGGACCCGCGCGCCATGGTCACCTTCCTGACCGCCCGCAATACGCAGCAAAAGCAACATCACATCAGCCGCCGCCAATCCCAGCACGAAAATCCGCCCGCCCCGGTTTGTTGTGTGGATTTCCAGCCGCTCTGTCGTGTTGGCGATGATCTGCATGCGAAATACCTTGTCCTGCGACCCATAGCATACAATCACACTTGCCCCCGCAACCGAGAAATGCCCAAACTGTGCACATCCGCACCAAAGGGCCCCCTCATGGAAAACTGGGATGAAATCCGCACCGCGTTTCAGGTTGCCCGCATGGGCACCGTCTCTGGTGCCGCCGAAGTGCTGGGTGTCCACCATGCCACCGTCATCCGCCATATCGATGCGCTTGAAGCGCGCCTTGGCACGCGCCTCTTTCAACGCCACGCGCGCGGCTATACCCCCACTGAATCCGGGCGTGACCTGTTGTCCATCGCCCAGACCACCGAAGATCAGTTCAGCCAGCTTGCGAGCCGCATCAAGGGCCAGGGTGACAGCGTCGCAGGCGAACTTGTCGTCACCAGCCTATCGGGCCTTTCCGGCCTTCTGGTCCCCACAATTGCCACCTTTCAGGCCGCGCATCCGGCCGTGCAGGTGCGATTCCTGACCGATCAGCGCGTGTTCCGCCTTGATTACGGCGAGGCGCATGTCGCGGTCCGCGCGGGCAACGCCCCGCAGGAACCCGATAATGTGGTCCAACCGCTGATCCGGCTGCAAACCGGGCTCTACGCCACGCGCGCCTATATCAAGGCCCATGGCAAACCCGCAGGCGAGGATGATTTTGCCGGCCACCGTTTTGTCGCCACCGACAATGAAAACTCTCGTGCGCCGTTCTACGCGTGGCTGCGCGGCAAGATCCCTCCGGGTCAGATCGTGTTCCGCTCGGGCGAGCCCGCCGTCCTGACGGCGGCTGTGTTGCAAGGTGTGGGGATCGGCTTTCTGTCGAAGTTCGAGGCGACAGCGAACCCCGACCTGATCGAAATCCTGCCACCCCGCCCCGACTGGGACGCCCCCCTCTGGCTCGTCACTCATGTCGATCTGCACCGCACCCGCAAGGTGCAGGCCTTTCTGGCCCATCTCAAGGAAGACGCAAAGGGCTGGCTGCATGTGTGACGCCCCGAACCTCTGACCCCCCGTTGCCAGATGCCGCGCCTTCGGTCACTATCCCGCCCGGAAGAGGAGCCATGAATGCGCAAGTTTCTGGTCGTGCTGGACGACACGCGTGAATGTCTGAATGCCATGCGGTTTGCCGCCTTGCGTGCCGCCCATACCGGCGGCGGCGTGCAGATCCTGTCGATCATCCCGCCCGAGGAATACCAGCACTGGATGGGTGTCGCCGACCTGATGCGCGCCGAGGCCCGTGAACGGATCGAGGCGCATTTCGAGGTGTTCGCCAAATGGATGCGCGACAAGCAGGGCATCAATCCCGAACTTGTGATCCGCGAAGGCGACCCGGTCGTGCAAATCCTTGCTCAGGTGAATGATGATCCGTCCATCGGTGTCCTCGTGTTGGGTGCGGGGGGCGACAAGTCAGGCCCCGGCCCGCTTGTCACGCAGATGAGCCGGAATTCAGGCAACCTGCCCGTGCCGATCACCATCGTGCCCGGCGATATGTCGAAAGAACGGTTGGAAGAGATTACCTAAGGGGCATTACATGACGCATTCACGATCAGGGCCGCTATGGCGGACGCTTGCAGCGGTGATCGCCTGCGTTCTGGCATTATGCCTCGGCGTTGGCGCGGTGCAGGCCCAGTCCCTGCGTGATGAATTTGACTCGTCCCTCCTCGACTATCCCGAAAAGCGCCTGATGCAGGCTGCCCTTGCGTTTTCCGGCGATTATGTCGGCCTTCTGGACGGCGATTGGGGCGCAGGCAGCCAGCGCGCGCTGGACGCCTATGCCTTGCGCACCACCGGGTCCAGCCGCCCGACCTATGACACCGCCCTTACCCTGCTGACCAGCTTTGGCACCGAAGTTGCCACCAATAACTGGCAAACCATCTATTTCGAAAGCCTTGGCGTGTCTTACGCCCACCCCCTTGGCCTTCTGCTGGAAGGCACCGACCAATCCATCATGCAATTCGACAGTCCTGATGATTCCTTTTCCGTCGTCGTCGATTACGCCGATCGCACCGGTGCCAGTGCGGTGCATGCCTATGTCTACGGGCAAGGCCAAACCCGCCCTTCCCCCTATCAGAACTATCAGGACGACCGCCTGATCACCTCCGTCACCCTGCCCGGTGGCCTGCTCGCCTATGTCCGCTCTGACTGGGTGGGTGATGGCTATGTCACCTTTTCCATCATTGCCGCCGATCAGCACCGCACCCGCCTGTCGCTGATTGCGGGTTCCCTGCAAAAGGGACAGGCCCCGCAATTCGTGCTGCCTGCCAATGGCCGCCTTGCCACCATCCTGACCGGCGGTGCCGCCTATGCCGCCGCCCTGCCCGACCCCAACCCCTTTGATGGCATTGATCCCGGCGTCGGCACGGGCACCAATCCCTTTGGCACAGCGCCCGATACGATCCCCGATACAACGCCGATCCCGCAGCCCGAACTCAACCCCGAATTCGCGGCCCTGCCAGACCCGTTCGAAAACGACGACACCCTGACCGAAGATCTGCCCGACCCGCCGGAAGACTGGAACAACGGCAACTTCACGTCCTCCGGCACCGGGTTCTACATCAACCGTGATTACATGGTCACCGCCGCCCATGTCGTCGAAGGCTGCCAGCGGATGGAACTGTCCGATACCACTGTGCTGGAAATCGTGCGCTCTGAACCCGACCTTGATCTTGCCGTGCTCAAGGTGCCGGGCGACCCCGCCGTGCTGTTCGAACCCGGCGAAAGCGATGTCTGGCTCGAACTGTCGCCCCAACTTGACGCCAAACTTGGCGAAACCGTCACCGCCCTTGGCTTTCCCTACCTTGGCCGTTTCGGTCAGGGCCTGACGGTGACAGGCGGCAATGTCAGCGCGTTGCCCGGCGGCACCTTCGGCGAAAGCCAGATCATGATTTCCGCCCCCGTGCAGCCCGGCAATTCCGGTGGGCCCTTGTTGAACGCGGACGGCGAGGTGATCGGCGTGGTGGTGGCGCGCATCGACGACATCATCGTGCTGGAGGAAACCGGCACCCTGCCACAGAACATGAACTTCGCCGTGACGAATTCGGAACTCAACAACTTCCTCAAACGCGCGCAGGTCACCTATCCCCCCGCCGACGGTCAAGGGTTCGACCTGTCGCGCGGCGTACCAGAGGCGGTGTCGGCATCGGTGGTGCCGCTGTTTTGTTTTGAGTGAGGGGGCGGACCGGCTAAACTCACCGAATGCACGTTTATGGGCTTATTCGCGTCAGTGGAGGTTGACACATCGCTATTCGCGACTGCCTTGATCTATAATTCTGACGTCCTCGTACCAATTGAGTCGGGCGACTTTCAAAAATTGCCCTCCGCCCCCACAAAACTACGGAGTATTTACAAGCAATGCCCGAACATGGAGTGAGATCACCCTATTCGCAAGCACCATTCAAGTTGCACATGCATGACTACGGTGGGATAATATCAACAGGAACTGCGTTCAACTATCTCTACAGAGATAGAAATTTTATCATTACAAATTGGCATAACCTAACAGGAAAGAACTTTTTCACTGGAGAGAACCTTAGT
>JANNKX010000222.1:0-5481 GCA_031396505.1 Rhodobacterales bacterium | reverse complement strand
TGATCGGGCGTGTCATCATACCCTCCCCAGGGCAAAGCCCTTGGCGATGTAGTTGCGGACGAAGTAGATCACCAAGGCTCCCGGCACGATGGTCAGCACGCCTGCGGCGGCGAGAACCCCCCAGTCCATGCCGGATGCGCTTACGGTGCGGGTCATCGTGGCGGCGATGGATTTGGCGTTCACGGTGGCCAGCGTGCGCGACAGCAGCAGTTCCACCCATGAGAACATGAAGCAGAAGAATGCGGCGACCCCGATGCCAGAGGCGATCAGCGGCATGAAGATTTTCACGAAGAAGCGCCCGAATGAATAGCCGTCGATATAGGCGGTTTCGTCAATCTCGCGCGGGACGCCGCGCATGAAACCTTCGAGGATCCACACCGCGAGGGGGACGTTGAACAGGCAATGGGCCAAGGCGATGGCGATATGGGTGTCGAACAGGTTGACGGATGAATACAACTGAAAGAACGGCAGGGCGAAGACGGCGGGCGGGGCCATGCGGTTGGTCAGCAGCCAGAAGAACAGGTGCTTGTCACCCATGAAGCTGTAGCGCGAAAAGGCATAGGCGGCAGGCAGGGCGACGGACAGCGAGATGACGACGTTCATCGTGACGTAGATGATGGAGTTGATATAGCCGTTGTACCAGCTGGGATCAGTCAGGATGGTGGCATAGTTCTGCAAGGTCAGGTTATGGGGAAACAGGGTGAACGTTGATGTGATTTCCTGATTTGTCTTCAGGCTCATGTTCACCAGCCAATAGATCGGGATCAGCAGGAACAGCAGGTAAATCGTCATCACGATGGCAGGGGATTTGATCCGCATCAGAACGACTCCTGCTTATCAAGGTTGGTCATCACGGTGTAGAACACCCATGACACCAGCAGGATCACAAGGAAATACATGATCGAAAAGGCGGCGGCGGGGCCGAGGTTCATCGACAGGGTTTCCTTGACCAGATCAATCGACAGCATCGTGGTCGAATTGCCGGGGCCACCACCGGTGACGACGAAAGGTTCGGTATAGATCATGAAACTGTCCATAAACCGCAGCAGGACGGCAATCAGCAGCACGCCCTGCATCTTTGGCAGCTCGATATAGCGAAACACGCTCCACCGTCCGGCCTGATCGATCTTGGCGGCCTGATAATAGGCCTGCGGAATGGATTGCAGCCCGGCATAGGCCAGCAGGGCGACAAGCGAGGTCCAGTGCCAGACATCCATGACGATGATGGTGATCCAGGCATCAAGGGGATCGTTGGTGTAATTGTAGTCGATGCCAAGGGCGGCAAGACTGTGACCCAGAAGGCCGATATCGACGCGCCCGAAAATCTGCCAGATCGTGCCCACGACGTTGAACGGGATCAGCAGTGGCAGCGCCATTAGCACAAGGACGAGACTAGCCCAGAACCCTTTTTTCGGCATGTTCAGGGCGATGAAAATCCCCAAGGGCACTTCGATCGCCAGAATGATCGCGGAAAACAGCACCTGCCGCAGCAGGGAATCATGCAGGCGTTCCGAACTGATCCATTCCTCGAACCATTCAAAGCCGATCCAGTAGAACTGGTTGTTGCCCAGCGTATCCTGCATCGCATAGTTGACCACCGTCATCAACGGGATCACGGCGGAAAACGCCACGATCACGAGGACGGGCAGCACCAGAAACCACGCCTTGTTGTTTTGCGTCTTGTCCATCAGGCGGCCCCGCTTATGCGCCAGTCATCGGCGTAGACGTTGATTTTGGTGGCCTCGAAGGTGACATGGGTCATGTCGGTGCCCACGCTATCGCCTTCGCCCGCGATGATGTTGATGGGGGTGCCCGCAGCATCACCCCGCACGATGCGGTGGCGGCCCACATCCTCGATCCGGCGCAGGGTGAAGGGCAGGCCTTCGCCTTTCGTCAGGCGGATGAATTCAGGCCGGATGCCGATCTGCGTGCGCCCCGTAGCGGCGTAATTGGCCCCCAGCGGGATGGCATGGCCCGCGATATGCGCCGTGGCCCCGTCGATTTTCGCATCCAGCAGGTTCATCCCCGGACTGCCGATGAAATAGCCGACGAAGGTGTGCGCCGGGGTTTCGAACAATTCCTCTGGCGTGCCCATCTGCACGACGCGGCCTTCGTGCATCACCACGACCTTGTCGGCAAAGGTCAGCGCCTCGGTCTGGTCATGCGTGACATAGATCATCGTGTGGCCCAACTCGCGGTGCAGCGCCTTGAGCTGGGTTCGCAATTCCCATTTCATATGGGGGTCGATCACGGTGAGGGGTTCATCAAACAGGATCGCGTTCACATCCTGCCGCACCATGCCGCGCCCAAGGCTGATCTTCTGTTTCGCATCCGCCGTCAGGCCGCGCGCCTTGCGGTCCAGCTTGTCTTCCATGCCGATCATCTTGGCGATCTGGCCCACGCGCCCCGCGATATAGGACGCATCCATGCCGCGATTGCGCAGGGGAAACGCAAGGTTATCGCGCACTGTCATCGTGTCGTAGACGACCGGAAACTGAAACACCTGTGCGATGTTGCGTTCCGCCGTGGGTGCATCGGTTACGTCCACCTCGCCAAACAGAACCCGGCCATGGCTGGGATGCACAAGGCCCGAGATGATGTTCAACAACGTGGTCTTGCCACAGCCCGACGCGCCAAGCAGGGCATAGGCCCCGCCATCCTGCCAGACGTGGTGCATTTCCTTCAGCGCGTAATCCGCATCCGATGTTGGTGCGGGATTGTAACTGTGCGCCAGATTTTGCAGCGTGATCTGTGCCATGCCTCAAGCCGCCATCGCATAAGGGGCGGGGGCCACAAGGCGGCCATCCTGCCCGAAAAGATAGACATGCGCCGGATCAAGCCAGACATTGACCTGCGCGCCGGGGGCGAGGTCTTGCACGCCGTGCACAAGACCCACCCAGCGATCGGCGCCGTGGTGCAGATGCAGAAAGGACTCCGATCCGGTAATTTCGGTCACGATGATGGTCGACGGGAACGCCACCGCAGATGCACTTTCACGGTCCAGCGTCAGGTGATTGGCCCGAAATCCCGCGCGGTAGGTGCCATCCGGCAGGCCCGCCATCGCGCCCATCACGGGGGCCTTCACATCGCCCAGCATAATCTGCGCGCCTGTCTTGACTGCCGTCACAAAGTTCATCGGGGGGTCACTGAACACCCGCGCCGTTGTTGCATCTGCAGGCTTGCGGTACACATCCGGCGTCGGGCCGAACTGCGTCACGCGCCCTTCCCACAGGGTTGCGGTGTTCCCGCCCAGCAGCAGTGCCTCTTCGGGTTCCGTCGTCGCATAGACGAAAATTGCCCCCGATTCCTCGAATATCTTTGGAATCTCTGCCCGCAGTTCTTCGCGCAGCTTGTAGTCCAGATTGGCCAAGGGTTCATCAAGCAGAACCAGTCCCGCCCCCTTCACCAATGCCCGCGCCAGCGCACAACGCTGTTGCTGCCCGCCCGACAACTCCAACGGCTTGCGTTGCAAAAATGGCGTCAGTTTCAGCATGTCGGCGGTGCCCTTTACCGCGCGGTCAATCTCGGCTGCTGAAATCCCCATCAGGCGCATCGGGCTGGCGATATTGTCATACACGCTCATCGCCGGATAATTGATGAACTGCTGATAAACCATCGCAACCTTGCGGTCCTGTACGCGCATCCCCGTCACATCGCGCCCGTCCCAGTGGATGCTGCCCGTAGTCGGCTTGTCCAGACCCGCCATCAGCCGCATCAGCGACGTTTTCCCCGATGACGTCGGCCCCAGCAGCACATTCATCGTGCCCTTTTGCAGCGCAAGGTCGGTGGCATGAATATGCACCCGCCCTTCCACCGACCGTGACACGCCTTTGAATTCCAGCACAACCGCCCCCCTATTCCGCCGCCTGCGCCTGTTGCCCCATGAAGGCATCAAGTGCCGCAATCTCATCCTTGGTCATCCGCAGGCCCAGCTTGGTGCGCCGCCACACCACATCTGCCGCCGCATGCGCGTATTCGCGCGTCATCAGCCAGTTGACTTCGGCCTGCGTCAGCGTTCCACCAAAATCGCGGCCCAGATCAGCCGCTGTCGTCGCATTGCCCAGCACATCCACCGCCTCGGTGCCATAGGCCCGGATCAGGCGGCCCGCGTGATAGTCCGTGAGGAACGGATAACGCGCCTTAAGCTGCGCCGTCAGTGCGCCCACACCATCCACCGGAAAATTGCCCCCCGGCATCGCCACCCGCGCCGTCCATGCACCTGTGGCTTGCGGGAAATAGGGTTGCAGCTTTTCCAGGGCTGATTCCGCCAGCCGCCGATACGTCGTGATCTTGCCACCAAACACATTCAACAGCGGCGCGCCATTGGTATCAAGGCTAAGAACATAGTCCCGCGTGGCCGCAGTCGCCGATTTTGCGCCGTCGTTATACAAAGGGCGCACACCTGAATAGGTCCAGACGATATCGGCCCGCGTCACCGGTTTTTTGAAGTACTGCGTTGCAAAGTTGCACAGGTAATCCTGTTCTTCCGGCGTGCAGACGGCATCCTTTGGCGCGCCCTTGTGATCGTGATCTGTGGTGCCAATCAGAGTAAAGTCCTGTTCATAGGGAATCGCAAAGATGATCCGCCCATCCGTGCCCTGAAAGAAATAACAGCGGTCATGGTCAAACAGGCGCCGTGTCACGATATGACTGCCGCGCACCAACCGCACGCCTTCGGTGGAATTGATTCGCGCCACATTGCGGATGATATCTTCGACGTAAGGCCCGCCCGCGTTCACGATCGCCCGTGCCCGGTGCATCTGCCGCCCTGCCGCCCCTTCGGTAACCATCTCCCACAGGCCGTCTGTGCGCGTTGCACTGACAACCCGGGTGCGCGTCATGATCTGTGCGCCGCGCGCCTCGGCATCGCGGGCATTCAGGACGACAAGACGCGAATCCTCCACCCAGCAATCCGAATATTCATAAGCCCGCTGAAATTTCGGGTTCAACGGCACGCCCGCCGGATCGTTGCGCAGATCAAGTGTCCGCGTGGATGGCAGGATATTGCGTCCGCCCATCGTGTCATACATGAAAAGACCCAGCCGGATCAGCCAAGCGGGCCTGCGCCCCCGCATCCAGGGCATCACCCGTGACAGCAGCCGCGATGTGGGGGTGTCCGATTCAAACCGCATATCCGGGTGATACGGCAGCACGAACCGCATTGGCCAACTGATATGGGGCATGGCCACCAGCAGGGTTTCGCGTTCTTCCAGCGCCTCGCGCACCAGACGAAATTCGAAATATTCCAGATAGCGCAGCCCGCCATGAAACAATTTGGTGGAGGCGCTTGATGTCGCCTGCGCCAGATCACCCTGTTCGGCCAGCGCCACGGTGAGCCCACGCCCGGTGGCATCACGCGCAATGCCACAACCGTTTATGCCGCCCCCGATCACGAAAAGATCGAGCGGTGTGTCCGCGCGTTGGTTCATGCCGGCCTCCCACCCGCTGATCCTGTTTCCACTATGTGAAACAAATGGAACC
>JANNKX010000211.1:0-4856 GCA_031396505.1 Rhodobacterales bacterium | reverse complement strand
TGACATCAGCGCGCCTTCGACCATGACCGACAGCGCCTCACGCGGGGATTGACCGATGGACAGGATCACAAGGGCCGAGATGATGGCGGCGAGCGCGAGGCTGACCAATGGCACAAGGGCGATGTCGGCCCAGCGGGGAAGGCGGTCCATCAAATAGCCCTCCGAAGGTTTGGGCGGGTAAATCGGCACGCGGCGTCCCGTCGCGGGCCCGCGTCAGGGAAGGGCCGCTGATGGTGGCGGGCCGATCTTGCCCCCCCACCCCAGCCCTCCCCCACGTCGGGGGGAGGGGGGCACTTGGCGCCGGTGTTGGTGCGCGGTTCCATCAGGCGGCCCCTTTTTCAGGCGTCACGACCCCGGCCATCAGCAAGCCCAATTCACGTTCGTTGGTGGTTGCAGGGTCACGAAAGCCCATGATCTGCCCGTCAAACATCACGGCGATGCGGTCGGACAGCGACATGATTTCATCGAGTTCGACCGAGACCAGCAAAATCGCTTTGCCCGCATCGCGCAGCGCCACGATCTGTTTGTGGATAAACTCGATCGCCCCGATATCGACGCCGCGTGTGGGCTGCCCGATCAGCAACAGGTCGGGGTTGCGTTCCATTTCGCGGGCCACGACGATTTTCTGCTGATTGCCGCCGGAAAAGTTCTTGGCGGCAAGGGTCGCGATTGGCGGGCGTACATCATAGGTGGCCATCTTTTTCTCGGTATCGGCGCGCAGGGCATCATTATCCATGAACAGCGCGTTCTTCTGGTATTCGGGCGCGTTATGATAGCCGAAGGCCACGTTTTCCCATGCGGTGAAATCCATGATCAGGCCAAGATGCTGGCGATCCTCTGGCACATGGGCGATGCCTGCAGCGCGGCGCGCCTGACCGTTGGCATGTGCGCCTGACAGTGGCAGATCGACGCCGTTCAGCGTGATGCGCCCGGTGGCGTCGTGAAAGCCGCCAAGCGATTCAAGCAGTTCGGACTGGCCGTTGCCCGCGACCCCGGCGATGCCAAGGATTTCACCCGCGCGGATATCAAAACTGATGCCCTTCAGGCGTTCGACCTTGTGTTCGTCACGCAGCCGCAGATTTTCGACCGACAGAATGGTCTTTCCGGGGGTGGCGGGGGTCTTTGCGACCTCCAGCAGGACTTTGCGCCCGACCATCAGTTCGGCCAGTTGTTCGGGCGAGGATTCTGCGGTTCTGACAGTGGCGACCATCTGGCCGCGGCGCATGACACTGATGTTATCGGTCGTTTCCATGATCTCGCGCAGTTTATGCGTGATCAGGATGATGGTTTTGCCCTGATCACGCAGACCGCGCAGGATGCGGAACAGATGGTCGGCTTCATCTGGGGTCAGCACGCCGGTGGGTTCGTCCAGAATCAGGATATCGGCCTGCCGGTACAGGGCCTTGAGGATTTCGACGCGTTGCTGATGGCCGACGGACAGATCCTCGATCATTGCGTCAGGATCGACATCAAGTTCGTATTCATGGGCAAGATCGGTCAGAACGCGGCGCGCGCGGGCAAGCGAAGTGTTGAGCAGCGGGCCGTCTTCGGCGCCAAGGATCACGTTTTCCAGCACGGTAAAGTTCTGCACGAGTTTGAAATGCTGAAACACCATGCCGATGCCGGCGCGAATCGCACTTTGGCTGTCGGGGATCGGGGTCAGTTTGCCGGAAATGAAAATCTCGCCGGCATCGGCGCGGTAAAAGCCATAAAGGATCGACATCAGGGTGGATTTTCCGGCCCCGTTTTCGCCGATGATGCCGTGGATGGTGCCGCGCGGCACTTGAATGGAAATGTCCTTGTTGGCCTGCACCGGACCGAAGGATTTGGAAATGCCTTTGAGTTCGATGGCAAATGGGGCGGCAGTTGCCTGCCGCCCCGCTGCATCATGTGCCGCAGGCTGCATCAGAATGTGGCAGCCGGGCAGGTGTCGTCGGACATGTAGTCATGCACCACGAGTTCGCCGGATTTGATCTTTTCGGCGGCGGCATCGACAGCGGCCTGCATGTCGGCGGTGACAAGGGCCGCGTTGTTTTCGTCCATCGCATAGCCCACACCATCATTGGCAAGGCTCATCACCATGACCTTGCCGGTTTCCATCGCCTCGCCCGCCTTGAACGCCTCGTACACGGCGTTGTCGACGCGTTTCAGCATGGAGGTCAGAACCGAACCGGGGTGCAGGTAATTCTGGTTGCTGTCCACGCCGATCGACATGATGCCTTCGTCGGCAGCAGCCTGCAGCACGCCCACACCGGTACCGCCAGCAGCAGCAAAGATGACGTCCGCGCCTTGGGCCTTTTGCGAGATCGCAAGTTCCGATCCCTTGACCGGGTCATTCCATGCGGCGGGCGTGGTGCCCGTCATGTTCAGAACGACGGTTGCGTCGGGGTTTGCCGCGATCACGCCCTGTGCGTAGCCGCACCCAAAACGCCGGATCAGCGGGATGTCCATGCCACCGATAAAGCCGACCGTGCCGGTTTTGGACGCAAGGCCCGCCATCATGCCGACAAGATAGCTGCCTTCGTGTTCGGTAAAGGCGACCTGCAGGATGTTGGGCTGATCCAGCCAGTCAACGTCGATGATGGCAAACTTCGTATCCGGGAAATCGGGGGCGACGGTGTTGAGCACGTCACCAAAGGCAAAGCCCGTCATCACCACCGGGTTGGCACCCGATTCGGCGAGCCGACGCAGCGCCTGTTCGCGCTGTGCCTCGTCCTGCATTTCCAGTTCCTTGAACGTGCCACCGGTTTCTTCCGCCCAGCGGGTGGCGCCATTGAACGCGGCTTCGTTAAAGGATTTGTCGAATTTGCCACCAAGATCGAAGATGATCGCAGGCTCGGCAGCCACGGCACCGGCGGTCAGCGCGAGCGTGGCGGCTGCGCCCATCAGGTGTTTTATCAGGGTCATGTCATTCTCCCAGGTCAGGTT
Source organism: Rhodobacterales bacterium (assembly GCA_031396505.1). Lineage (GTDB taxonomy): Bacteria > Pseudomonadota > Alphaproteobacteria > Rhodobacterales > Rhodobacteraceae > JAAFHS01. Next base: position 1,928 of record JANNKX010000211.1, on the reverse strand, counting down.
GTTGCGCATCCCCCTTGTCTGTGGCCGGGACTCAGCGGCCAGTTGCGGGTGATCGACGAAAGTTAGGGCCGAACGCACGGGGGTGGTCAACACCTATTTGCGTTTCCGTGGCGGCGCGCGGGGTGGGATTTTGACTTTTCGATCAGGAATTGGGCGGAAGTGTCAGACAATCGCACGCGACATGATGATGGCGTCGATCGGGGGCAGACCTGGCGGGCGATAGTATCCGGGGCGGTGGCCGGTCTGGGCAAAGCCTGTGGCGGCGTAAAGGGTGATGGCGGGGATGTTGGTGGCTGCGACCTCAAGATGCGCGTGGGCGGCGCTGCGCAGGCGGGCTTGGTAGAGGAACCGCTGCACGAGTTTGGCACCGATGCCGCGACGGCGGGCCTGCGGGGCGACGGCGAGGGTAAGCAGTTCCGCCTCGCCCGCGACGGCGCGGCCGATGAGGAAGGATTCGGTTTCGATCAGGGTAAAGCACAGGGGGTCATCCGCGAAGGCCGCGATTTCGGCGGTGGACCACGGGCGGGGCGTGGTAAAGCACAACGCGTGCAGTGCGGCCATGTCGGCGGGGGTCATGGCAGGTTTGCCTTGTCGATCAGCCCCCCCACCGCATCCCTCCCCCACCGGGGGGGAGGGAGGTACCGTGCCGTCACGGCTGTCGCATCCGTGAAGTCACGGCAGTCTTGCGCGACAGTTGGGCCTGATACCTCCCGTCCCCCGCGTGGTGAGGGGATGGGGGTGGGGGGCTCTGTCAAGATCAGGCGGGCGATCATGGCAGGATTGTCGGGGGGGGATCGGACGGGGGTGCCGCATCGGCACCGCGCAGGTAGAACGGCGCGGGGCGGGGGTTATCGTGGCCAATGCGCGTGGCGGCGATGCGGGCGATGGCGTGGGCAATGAGGGTGGCAGGGGGGTGATCCTGCGGGGGGCCAGCCGCCATCAGGCGGGCTGGCTCCGGACCATCTGCGGTGAAGGTCTGCACGTAAACCTCATTCCTGCGGGCATCTTCGATGATTGTGACGGGGCGCGGTTGGCCATAGGCCAGCGCCTCAAGCCGGGTCACGCCGATGGCGGGGATGTTCAGGCCAAGGGCGAGGCCACGGGCGGTGGCCACCGCGATGCGGATGCCGGTAAAATTACCGGGGCCGGTGCCGACGGCGAGCGCGGTGAGATCGCGCCATGTTTTGCCAGCGGCGGCAAGGACCTGTTCGATGATGGGCAGAAGTGCTTCGGACTGGCCCTTTTGCATCGGGACAAGGACATCAGCGATGATCTGGTCGCCGGATAGCAAAGCGGCGGCGCAATACGCCGCCGATGTGTCGAATGCCAGTATCAGACTGCTTTTCATCGAAGAACCGGCTCCGCCTCAGGCGGCAACGGGCCGCACTTCCAGCACTTCGGGGATGTAATGGCGCAGCAGGTTTTCGATGCCCATCTTCAGTGTCAGGGTCGATGACGGGCAGCCCGCACAAGCGCCTTGCATGTGCAGATAGACGATGCCACGGTCAAAGCCGTGAAAGGTGATGTCGCCACCATCTTGCGCCACGGCGGGGCGCACGCGGGTATCCAGCAGTTCCTTGATCTGGCGGACGATATCGCCATCCTCGCCTGTATGGGCGGCGTGGCCACCACCTGTCGCCTCACCCTCCATCACCGCCGCACCGGACTGGTAGTGTTCCATGATGGCACCCAGCACGCCGGGTTTCAGGTGATCCCACTGGGTGTCGTCGCCTTTGGTGACGGTGACGAAATCGGTGCCGAAGAACACGCCTGTCACGCCGGGGACCGCAAAGATACGGCTGGCGAGGGGAGATTTGGCGGCGGCACCCGCGTTCGGGAAATCGGCCGTGCCCATGTCCAGCACGGTCTGGCCGGGCAGGAATTTCAGGGTGGCGGGGTTCGGTGTGGATTCGGTCTGGATGAACATG
>JANNKX010000387.1:0-5892 GCA_031396505.1 Rhodobacterales bacterium | reverse complement strand
CCCCCAAAAAAAGCCCCCGCGCGGGGGGCTTTCCGATCAACGCCGCAAGGGCGATGTGTCGTCTTCATCTTCGTCTTCGTCATCATCCGCTTCGGGCAGGTTAAAAAAGCTTTCGGCATCACTGAAATCTGCGGGTTTTTCGGGCTTTTCCGTTTTGCCAAAGCCTGCAAGGCTTTCAAGGCCGGATGGCATTTTGGCGTCATCGGCCATGGCGAGCGATTGTTCGGTGGACACCAGTTTGCGGCGTTCATCATCGTTCATTACCGAGCCATCAACGGCCTTTTTGCGCGCGGCAACCTGCACGGCGGCATCCAGTTCGGACTGGCGGCACAGGCCGAGGGCGACGGGGTCGATGGGGGTGATCTGGCTGATGTTCCAGTGGCTGCGTTCGCGGATCGACAGGATGGTGGGTTTCGTGGTGCCGACCAGTTTGCCGATAGCGCCATCGGACAGTTCGGGGTGAAATTTCACCAGCCACAGGATGGCGGCAGGGCGATCCTGGCGTTTGGACAAGGGCGTATAGCGCGGGCCACGGCGTTTTTCTTCGCCCACGGCTGCGGCATTGAATTTCAGTTTCAGCTTGTAGGCGGGGTCTTTTTGCGCACGCTCGATCTCGACCGTGTCAAGCTGATTGTTGGCGACGGGATCAAAGCCTTTGACGCCGGTTGCGACATCACCGTCAGCGATGCCTTGAATTTCCAGTTCATGCATGCCGCAGAATTCGGCAATCTGGTGGAAATTCAGCGTGGTGTTGTCCACCAGCCAGACAGCGGTGGCTTTTGCCATAAGCGGTTTGTTCATCCCGAACACTCCTTTACAAATCTTCCCTTAGCCGGGAAAACGGCTGCGACCGGGGCCGCGACTTCCACGTTTTCAGGGAATTCAACGCCCATATAAGGCCCGATGGCCCAAGAGGGAAGAGAAAATGCGCAAGTTGGCCATAGTTCTGATGATGGCGCTGCTGCCGGTCGCGGCGCGGGCGGATGGCGAGGCGCCGGGAGATTTCGACTATTACGTGATGGCGCTTTCGTGGTCGGCCAATTGGTGCGCGCGGGAAGGCGACGGGCGGGATGATCCGCAATGCGATGATGGCCGGGGGTTGACGTTCACGCTGCATGGATTGTGGCCGCAATATGAAGAGGGCTGGCCGAGTTATTGCCGCACGGGTGCGCGTGATCCGTCACGCGGCGAGACGGCGGCGATGGCGGATATCATGGGGGGGGCGGGGCTGGCGTTTTACGAATGGAAGAAACATGGGCGCTGTTCGGGGTTGGCTGCGGCGGATTACTTTGCGGCGTCGCGGGCGGCCTATGAGGCGATCGTGATCCCGGAGGTGTTTGCAGGGCTTGACCGCGACGTGGCCCTGCCTGCGGTCGTGGTAGAGGAGGCGTTTCTTGAGGCGAACCCGGAGTTGAAGGGTGACGAGATCACGATCACCTGCAAGGACGGGATGATTGAAGAGGCGCGGATTTGCCTGACGCGCGATCTGGAACCGCGCCGCTGTGGGGCGGATGTGATCCGCGATTGCCAGATGACGGATGCGGTCATGGAAGCGGTGCGGTAGGCACGGTTCAGGTCGGGTTGCGTGCCCAGCCTTCGATCTTGCGGTAGAGGGTCGAGGGCGCGATATCGAGCACGCGGGCGGCGCGTGACACGGACCCGTCGTGGTGGGCCAGCGTGGCCTCGATCACGCGGCGTTCAATCGCGGCCATCGACTGCCCGATCAGCGAATCGATGCCAAGGTTGGGCAGGCTGGGCGTGTCGGGGGCGGAAAGCGCGGGATTATCCGCGATCAACCCATCGGGCAGCATATCAAGCGTGACAGTGCCGCCATCATTCAGCACGACAACATTGCGAAGCACATTCAGCAGTTGGCGGACATTGCCGGGCCAAGAGTAGCTGCGGAAAAGCTGTTGAACCAGTGGGTCAAGCCCGTCGAACTGGCGGCCCTCTTCGATGGCAAAGCGGGCAAGGGCGGCTTCGGCAATTTCGATCACGTCATCGCCGCGAACCCGCAGGGGCGGCATGTGGATGGGCACGACAAACAGGCGGTAGTACAGATCCTCGCGGAACTGGCCCCGGCGCACGGCCTCCAACGGGTCAACGTTGGTGGCGCAGACAATACGGACGTTGACCTTGCGCGGACGGGTGGCCCCGACGGGCTGCACGGTTGAAGTTTGCAGAAACCGCAGCAGTTTGGTTTGCAGGGGTGGGGCCATTTCACAGACTTCGTCCAGAAACAGCGTGCCACCATCGGCGGCGGTGGCGGCACCGGGCTTGTCGGAAATGGCGCCGGTAAAGCTGCCTTTCATATGCCCGAACACTTCGGATTCCAGCAGATCCTGCGGGATGGCACCACAGTTCAGGGCGATGAACGGGCCAGCGGCGCGGGGGGAATTGTCATGCACGGCGAGGGCTGCGAGTTCCTTGCCCGTGCCACTTTCGCCGGTGATGAACACGGTGGCCATGGAACTGGCGACCGAGGTGATCTTGGCTTGCAGACGGCGCATGACATCGGACGAGCCGATAAAGGTTGACGGCTGCGTGGCGGGGAGGGCGGGCTTTGCAGCACGCGGCGGCTTGCGCGGCGGCGTGCGGGGGGTGTTTTCGACGGCGGCGATCAGGCGGGCCTCGTCCACAGGCTTGACCAGAAAATCATGCGCGCCGCCGCGCATGGCGGCCACGGCGCGGTCAACCGCACTGTTGGCGGTGACGACGATGATGGTTGTATCGGGTCGATGGTCCAGCAGGTCCTGCATCAGGCCGATCCCGTCACGGTCTGGCAAGACGAGATCAAGGATCACGACAGCAATGGGATGGGCGCGAAACAGGGCAAGGGCATCGGCGGCATTGCCAGCGACATCAACGGTCAGGCCAGCCTTGGCCAAGATCGCGGCGTAGATCAGTTGGAGCGACGATGTCGCCTCGACAATCATCACGCGCTGTACCGGGCCTTTGCGAACGGCCATGGGCGCAGCTGGCACAGTCATGCTGTGGGCCTGGGCAAAGAATGGGATGGGGCATGGGTTCGCATTTTGCAACAGCTTAACCGTGTGCGGGTGCGGCTGTCCAGTCACCCTTGGTTGAGTGTGCCTTTGGCAAGGCCGATGGCGCGCAAGGCGATGGTGATTTCGTCCAGGATGGCGGGATCGTCGATGGTGGCGGGCATTTTCCAAGGCTGGCTATCGGCGATCTTGACCATGGTGGCGCGCAGGATTTTGCCGGACCGGGTTTTGGGCAGGCGGTCGACGATGCAGGCGCGTTTGAAATCGGCGACGGGGCCGATCTTTTCGCGCACCAGTGCCACACATTCGGCAATCACATCGGTTGGGATGCGGCTTGCGCCTTTGTTCAGGCACAGAAAACCAAGCGGGCTTTGGCCTTTCAGGTCATCGGCGACACCGATCACGGCGCATTCGGCGACGTCGGGATGGGCGGCGAGCACCTCTTCCATCGCACCTGTGGACAGCCGGTGGCCTGCGACGTTGATGACATCATCGGTGCGGGCCATGATGTAGAGATAGCCATCGGCATCGACGTAGCCCGCATCGCCGGTTTCGTAATATCCCGGGAAATGCGCGAGATAGGATGTGTGAAAGCGGTCAGGCGCGTTCCACAGCGTCGGCAGGCAACCGGGGGGCAGCGGCAGTTTGATGGCGATCGCCCCCAGCGTGCCGGGCGAGGTGACATGGCCGCCTTCATCGAGCACCTGCACGTCAAAGCCGGGCATCGGCACGGCGGGGCTGCCGATTTTCACGGGCAGGGGACCAAGGCCAAGGGGGTTGGCAGCGATGGCATAGCCTGTCTCGGTTTGCCACCAGTGGTCGATCACCGGGACCTTCACATGTTTCTGCGCCCAATGGATCGTATCGGGATCGGCGCGTTCACCGGCAAGGAACAGGGCCTGCAGGTTGGACAGGTCGTGGTGGCCGGGCAGATCGCCCGCTGGGTCTTCACGCTTGATGGCGCGCAGGGCGGTTGGGGCGGTGAAGAAGGTGTGCACGCGGTGTTCTGCCATGACGCGCCAGAAGGCGGATGCATCAGGGGTGCCGACGGGTTTGCCTTCATACATCAGGGTGGTGCAGCCATGGATCAGAGGAGCATAGCAGATATAGCTGTGGCCCACGACCCAGCCGACATCGGAGGCGGCCCAGAAGACCTGGCCGGGGGGGCAGTTGTAGACGGCGTTCATCGTCCAGTTCATCGCGACCAGATGGCCTGCCGTGGGCCGCACGACGCCCTTGGGCGCGCCCGTGGTGCCGGAGGTATACAGTATATAGGCGGGGTGATTGCCGGGGACGGGGATGCAAGGGGCGGGCGCGACGCCTGCCTGCACGGCGTGCCAGTCATGGTCGCGCGGACCCATCGCTGCGGTCATCTGGGGGCGTTGCAGGATGATGCAGAAATCGGGCTTGTGGGTGGCCATGGCGATGGCGGCATCAAGGAGCGGTTTGTAGGGGATGATGCGGGCAGGCTCGATCCCGCAAGAGGCGGCGATGATGGCCTTTGGGGTGCAATCGTCGATCCGCACGGCGAGTTCGGTGGCGGCAAAGCCGCCGAAGACGACGGAATGGATGGCCCCAATGCGGGCACAGGCAAGCATGGCCACGACGGCTTCGGGCACCATGGGCATGTAGATGATGACGCGGTCGCCGGTGGTGATGCCCTGTGCGAGCAGGGCCCCGGCAAGGGTTGCAACACGGGTCTGCAGATCGGCATAGGTGATGCGGGTCTGGCTTTGCGTCAGGGGGCTGTCATGGATGATGGCTGCGCGGTCGCCATGGCCTGCGGCGACGTGGCGGTCAACGGCGTTGTGGCAGGTGTTGACGGTGGCGTCGGTGAACCATTCATAGAGCGGCGCACGGGTGGCATTCAGGGCATGGGTGGGGGCGGTGACCCAGTCGATATCATTGGCGGCGGCAAGCCAGAACGCCTCAGGGTCCGCGCGCCATGCGGCATAGGTTGATGCATAGGTCATTGTAGTCCCCCCTACATAGGGTTTTGCGGGGTCGCAGGGGGGAAATCAAGCGTCAGCGCACGTGAATGGCGCGCAGCACGGCAACAAGGACGATACCGTAGAGCGTATGGCCGACAAGTGCGACCCAGGTAATGCCGGTAAAGCCCAGAAAGAACGGCAGGCCCGCGATGGCAGTGATGCCGCCAATGGCAAAGACCCAGAGACCCGCGCCGTAGATGGCAGAGGGGATGAACCAATGGGTATTGCCGATGATGCGCTGCCAGAGGGGGCCGAAGATGAAAAGCCAGCCGATGGGATAACCGATCAGCCCGACAAGGTAGAAATGCATGAAATAACCGGCAAAGTCACTGCTTGGCAGGCCAAGGCTGGCGAACAGGCTTTTGGCAAGGCCATGGGGCGAAAGGCTGGCGAACCCAAGCGCGGGGCTGATGACCTGGCCCCAGAAGTCAAAGGCATTGGTGGCAAAGAACCCGGCCACAAACATCATGCCAAGGGTCTGGGCATTGATCGCGGGGATTGCACGGGGGGCATTGGAGTTGGCGGAATTCATGGATTTCTTCCTGTGTTGCCACGTTGATATCTGTCTTTGTAGCGAAGAAATTGTGGTTTTGTGACAACCCTCACAAAAAATCAAAATGAAGTGATGGTGTGTTTCAGGTTCGGGGCGGGGGTGGTGCCGTCAAAGCTGAATATGGATGTGGTCATCGTGGCGCGCGGCACGGCAACCCTGAAAGCGGATTTTGGGGTGCGACAGGCCAAGGCGCGCGGCAAGGGGCGGTTCGACAAAGATTTTCGCAACGCGCGGGTCGGCTGCCACCCGAACGAGTCGCCTCCTATAGCTCAGGACGCTCCTCCAACGAAGCAGCGTATTTATTGCAGCTCATGATTCGGGCATTAGGTTCTAATAACCTCGC
>JANNKX010000171.1:0-9402 GCA_031396505.1 Rhodobacterales bacterium | reverse complement strand
TTGTGGCCTTTCGCAGGCTTGCTCGTGTTGGGTTTCTGGTAGATCGGCATCAAGCGCATGAGGCGCATCAGCCGCCGGATGCGCTTTTCATTCACGGCATGGCTTTCGTTCTGAAGGTGCCAAGTCATCTGCCGGACACCGTAAAACGGCGTGTCCAGAAACTGCTTGTCGACCTTCAGCATCAGATCAAGGTTCAGCGCCGTCTCGCCCTGCGGCGCGTCATAGAACGACGGCCGCGCGATCGACAGCAACTGACACTGCACCCCGACCGACAGCTTGGGATGGGTCCGTTCAATCATGCTCGTTCGGGATCGGCCTCGAACCGGTGGCGGCTCGATCCCTCACCACTTCCCGGTCCAGGGCTTGAGCTTCCGTGACAAAAAATCGCTGGCGACCGGCTTGGCCATTGGGCTCGAACCAGCGGCGCTGCAACGGCTCAGTCTCCGATCCTGGCATGCCGGTCACGCACCGTGTCTTCGGCAATCTCGACCGTCACAGCCGCCTTGCCCCCGCGGTCAAAGATGCCAACGGTGCCCTCCAGCAGGGCCTTCTTCCGCTGATGGAGCATCGTCGGATGGATCGCGTAAGCGGCCGCCAATTCCAACACCGTGCGCTCACCCTTCAGCGCCTCCGATGCCACACGCGCCTTGAACGACGCGTCATGGTTCCTGCGTTTCGACATGTTCTGATCTCCTCGTCTTGGGGATCAGCAGACCTCAGATCGTAGCTTCCGTCACCGTCCGATTTTCGGAGAGTAGCTCACAATACATCATCGGAAGCATTGAGGAGGCACAAGATCACGCCACGCAATGGCTATGGACTTACAACAGCGACCGTTCAAATATGGGCATCGGCGGCATCACACCCGCACAGAAACTTAAAATGGCTGGGTAAGTTTTACGGATACACCCCGTTAAAAATGGGGAGATTACCGATGGCTCTGCAACCTCACTTCGATTTAAATGCTGTGGGCGTCAAGCAGATCATCAATGACCGGATCGACATTATGTTGAGCGCGGACGCAGAAGTAAAAATTGAAGTCGTTAAAACAGACCTGAAATCGCAAAATGAATCTATTTAACGGACCAGACTCTCAATATCTCAAGGTGGCAACACGCCGCATGTAGAAACTTTTGAACTGAAGCCACTTGAAAGAAATGCGCTAATCGTCACAGATACCTCCGAATTCCATAGAAATTTAACGAAAATGCGACGTATCATAGAAATAATTCGACCTAGCAGAAAAGGCAGTGAACCGCGCCGGGTTTGCCGGAGGCTCCAAGTCTTGAGTAAGATGGAGCATCATGAGGTCACCACGGCGGCCACGGAAGACAAAGAGATGTCCGGCGAATGGGTCCTGCTTCAGCACTCCCTCTGCCTGCGCTGCCAGCGCCGTAAAGCCCTTGCGCATGTCGGTGACGCCCGCCGCCAGCCAGACCCGCGTGTTGGCCGGAACCGGGATCAAACCGACAGCCCCCGGATCAGCCGCGCCAGCGCCTCGGGATCATACCCGCCGCTGATGCGCATCCGGTGCCCACCCGCCAATTCGATCTCGATGCAGTTTTCAGCAACAGGCGCTGCGGCAGGCGCCCTCGCCTCCGCGACGATCTCCACCGGCAGAAAGCGCAAACCGGCTTCCTCTAAGCCCGTTCCGGGCTTGGGCCGATACTTGGGATCGCGCAGCCATTTGAAGATCAGGTTCGCATTCAACGTATAGCGAAGCGCCACCTGAGCCACGGAAACGCCGGGTACTGTCGTCTGCAGGCAGATCGACCGCTTCTCCTCATCCGTCAAAAGCCGTCTCATCCGCCGCGCCACGCCCGCACCTTAGTGTCCACTACGTTAGTGGACACTAACCCGCACCATCAGAACGCGGCAGAGCGGTCATGACCGGACGGTTACCGGTTTGCTTCGTTTTGTTGACCTATTGTTGACCTGGAAAATCCAACGCAAAAAGCCGCCCGTTGGGCGGCTCGTAACATCTTGATATGTTTGTCAAATTTGGTTGCAGGGACAGGGTTTGCGCACTATTTCGCCACCCGCGCACTGATCTGACCTTGAAAGAACAGGTGTTTCGGTTTTTCTGAACAGGTTTCTGCTCCCCTCTTCTGCATGTCCGCTGATGAACGTGCGGGATTACCAAGGGGTTTGCTATGTTTCGCGGGTTATCATGCTGGGCACCGCAGCCCGTGCACGTTTCCGCTGGACAAGACGCTTGGTTCATCTATCCTTTCGGTCAACTGATTTTCATTCATGTTTTTGCCGGAGATTTGCGATGCCAGATGGCAGTGTTTCGCAGCGGACTCGTCTTGGAAAATTCTACTCACCTTTGGGCCCCGATGCGCTGGCCCTGGTGCGCTTTGACGGTGATGAGGGCATCAACACGCTGGGCGTCTTTCGCGTGGATGTGCTGTCGCCCTCGGGCATCGTTGATCTGGATGCCCTGCTGGGCCTGCACGGCACGGTGGAAATCACCACGCTGCAGCATGGTGCGCGGTTTTATGATGGCATCATCGCCGAGGCGGAACTGGTGGAACAGCGCGCCGATGGCTGGCTGGCGCAACTGGTGTTGCGGCCGTGGTTCTGGCTGGCCGGTCTGCGCCGCAACCAGCGGATTTTTCATGCCAGAACCGCACCGCAGATCGTGGCCGAGGTGCTGGGCGATTATGCCCATGTGCATGAGGCGCGCCTGCAGCACAGCTATCAACCCATTGAATATACGGTGCAGTACGGCGAAAGCGATCTGGCCTTTGTCTGCCGGATGATGGAACGCCACGGCATCAGCTACCATTTTGAACATGCGCTTGCCGGCCATGTGATGGTGCTGACGGACGCGATGGAAAGCTTTCGCGCGGCCCCCGGTAGTGCACGCATTTTCCAGCAGGTGTCGCGCCAACACCGGGTGGAGGAGGAGCATTTCTCGGTCTGGTCGGCGGCACGGCGGGTGAACACCGGGCGCGTGCGGTTGACCGATTACAATTTCAAAACCCCCACGGCGGCGATGCCGGTGGACCAGTCGGGCGGAGCTGTCCATGCCGAGGGCGAGATTGAAAGCTATGATTATCCCGGCCATTATCTGGCGCAACGCACGGGGCGCGGGGTCGCGCGGCTGCGGGCCGAACAGGACCGCGCGGCGGATGGGCTGTTTGTGGCCAAGGGCGATACGGCCAGCCTGTCGCCGGGCATGCTGGTGGAGCTGACGAACCACCCCGATCCCGGGCTGAACGGCAAGCAATATGTGCTGCGGAACGCCACGCATACTTACGTGGCCGAGGCCTATGCCAGCAGTGCTGAGGCCGGTGCCGCCGAGGATGACAGCTACAAGGGCAGCTACACCTTCCACCCGCAATCCACCCCGTTCCAACCCGCCATGACCACGCCGTTGGCGCGCATTTACGGCCCGCAAACGGCTGTAGTGGTGGGAGATGGCGAGATCGACTGCGATGAATACGGCCGCATCCTTGTGCGCTTCCACTGGGACCTGAAGGTCGCCCATTCGATGCGCTGCCGCGTGGCACAGATCTGGGCAGGCAACGGCTGGGGCGGCATGTTCATCCCGCGCATCGGCATGGAAGTGCTGGTCGAATTCCTCGAGGGCGATCCCGACAAACCGCTGGTCACGGGCTGCGTGTATAACGGCAAGAATAACGTGCCGTATCCGCTGCCGGACCATAAAACGAAATCGGCATTCCGTAGCAACAGCCACATGTCCAGCGGATTTAACGAACTGACCTTTGAGGATGCGACGGGTGCCGAGAACATCAGCCTGCATGCACAAAAGGACATGACGCTGAAAGTCCTGAACAACCATGCCAAGCGCGTGGATAATGATGATGTGGAAAGCATTGGGAACAACAAGTCCATCGAAGTTGGGAACAACTACCAAATCAAATACGGGGGGTCCTTCAATCAATCGGTAGGAAGCGCGTCCAACGGTGCCTTGTTCAGTGCACTGGGTGGGTTACTTGGCGGGGCGGCCTCAAAAATGGCTGCGGGCGCATCAGAGGTTGGCAACCCGGCGGTGAGCAGTTTTATTGGTGGTCTGGCAGCATCAAGCGTTGCGGCAGAGGCAGCTTCCCTTGGCGGCAACGCGTCTTTTACTGCGGCTGGTAAGCATCGTCAGATTGCAGGTCTGGCGCAAACGGGTGCCGCGTCGGTGCTTGGAAATCTGCTCAGCACGATCATGCCCATCACCGGCGTCATGAATTCTATTGTCGAGAAGGCTAAGTCTGAAACGGTGGGGTTGGTCAGCACGGAACAGGTTGGCCTGTTCAAAAACACCATGGTCGGAATGATTCAGACAAATTTTGTGGGCAAGAAATCAATTCTGGATGTTGGGGAAGAGTCGATTGTCAAAGTTGGCAAAAAGCGCCTCGTCGAGGTGGGTGAGGAACTTACCATCAAAGTGGGAAAATCCTTGCTGGTCATGAAGGCCGATGGGACAATCCGACTTCTTGGTGACAATCTTAACATCACAATGAGCGGACCTGTTCAGATCAACGGTTCTGTTGTTGATCTGAACTAGCCGATGAAACTCCGGTCGCACATAGCCTACCCGGCGTTCTGTTTTCAGAAATACAACAGCCGCAAAGAACTGCTGGGGGTTGTGACGACTTCGGCCCTGTTCAACGTGGATGATCAAGGAATTCTCCGCGACGCACCGGAACAACGCCCGATTCAGCTTTCCGATGAGTATAGCCCCGATGACGAGGCGCCACCCGCGCTAATCCGCACAGCAGATTTTGCACCCTACCGCCCGGCGACTGATGTGACAGCACTCGCCCGTGCTATTTCGCCATCAGATCAGCCAAGCACAAGCTGGTTGGTTGGGCTGATGGTTGCGCAAAAGACAATGGTCCTGCGCGTGCACGGCCCACGGGAATGGCGGCATAGTCGCTGGCAAGGCTGGCAGCTGTCCGAACCTGAACCGACCAGCTCGGTGATGTTGGATTACCGCGCGGCTTATGGTGGGCCGTTAGTGTTGCCAGAGGGGCATCCCAAGCAGGGTGAGGTGGATATCTGGAACCCCATCGGTCCTGGCGTTCTGACATCAGACACGCCAACGGACCGGCCGGTTGCCGCCCCGCAGATCGAACTTTCGGACGATCCGATCAGCAATCCGTTCAAGATTTACAGGCCGCAGGGCTTTGCGCCCATCGCGCCGGTTTGGCGGTATCGTGAACAACATGTCGGCACATACGATGAAACATGGATCAAGACCCAGCATCCATTTCTGCCACCAGATTTTGACCCGCAGTTTTACAATGTATCGCATCCGCAGCTACGGTTTTCGCCTTTTCTGAACGGCGACGAACTGATCCGGGCGGCGAACATGTTTCCGGGGCGGCCTGATGTTTCATTTTACTTGCCCGGAATTGCGTTTGGTGCGGTTGCAACCCATGACGATGGCCTTGCAATCAAAGCACCTTTGGCTTTGGACGGTGTCCATCTGGAGTTGCTCGGCGCTGTGCCACAAGTGCGTCTGACCTGGCGCACGTCTTTTCCGTGGCGCGACGGGATAACAACAATGGATATTGGCCCACTGCAATTTATAACATCGGACCAGACCGGGGCGGTTGCCTGATGCCACAGGATGAGTTGCCACAACCATCAGTCATTTTGGGCAAGCCGCCCGCGGCTGTCTGGACAACCACCCCCCGAGAGATGATCCGCGACGGATCGCGGCCGATCTATACCTCGACCACCCCTGATGTGGCCTTAACACCACGTGGGTCAGCCGTGCCGCCGATTCCTTACGATACCTGGGCTCGCCCGACCCACCCACTGCAGTTTCCGCGTTCGGTGCGCGCGACCGGGCAAAATGTCATGGTGTTGCGATCAAAGGAAATGCTGACATTTGGTGCCGAACAGGGCGTGGCACTTGGCGTGGTTTCCGGCACCATCATGGGCCCGGTTCAGCCGCTTGACCATTCCACAACAGTGCGCGCCGAGGGGTCGCATGTCATCCGTGACGGTGATGCCGTCTGGATGAACAACCGCAACAACCTTGGCGTGGCCCGGCTGGAAGGCAGCACCGTTGTGAATGGCCCGGCGCCGCCTGCGGAAGAACCGGGGTTTTGGGGTGGCCTTTGGAACGGCGCGAAAGAGGCCGCATCGAATACGGCAGCGTCGATTGCTGAATTTGACCGCAACCATGGGGCGGTGCTGACACGCGGCGTTGGTGCTGTGCAGGCCGTTGGCGGCGTGTTGGAGGCAGTGGGCGGCGCTGTCTTGGTAACGGGCGGTGGGGCAGCAACGGCGACAGGTGTCGGTGCAGCCCCCGGAGTTCCTGCGATGGTTGGTGGCTCGCTGTTATGGGTCAACGGGTGGGACAACGCCTATACCGGCTTGCAGACAGCGTTGACAGGTGAGTTTCAGCACAACCTTGCGTCAAAAGCGGCAGGTGCGGTCGCTGCCGGCATGGGGGCAAGTCCGCAAACTGTTGAGACGGTAATGAACACGGGTGATCTGGCCAGCGGCGCGCTAAGCATCGGTGGCGGTGTTGCCGCCGGAACCCGCGCTACAGGGCGTGAGGCGCTCGAGGCCACAGCCCGGCAGGTGGACGAGGTTGCAGAAGCAACCGCTGCGCAGACCGCAAGGGTGACACGGCTGCAAAGCCTGCGACTGCGCTATCTTGGGGGAACACCCGACAAGTATACGCGGACCGGACGCGAGGTGCGCGAAAGGATGCGACAGGAAGGAACCTTAAAGTATGATCCGGAACTTGGAGAGGATATCTTCAAAGCTGAAGATGGGGTTTGGCGTCCGGTCAACCGTTCCGATGTACACATGGGCCATGATCCTGTTGATGCTGTCGACTGGTGGAACAGCACAGGTCGTTACACAGGTGCCAGATCTCAGACAGTCAGAGACTGGATGTTGGACTCAAACAACTATAGATTTGAGTATGGCCCCCTTAACTCATCCCATGGAGGAGCCTCGCGATCAAGGTATCTTGATCCCGTGCCCTAAGTTGGAGAACATCGATATGCAGAATAACAAACCACCATTGCCGAAAGAGATTTCCGCCCAACTTGATGCGCTTGCGTATCAATTAGGTGACGCGCGCCGTGCAGGCGATGCAGCACAGTGGTCTGACCTCTCTGAGCAAGCATGGGACCTACTGCCGGACCCAAAAACAGAGTGGGATTATTATCCTCAAACGATCAGCAGAAACGCCGTCGAAATTTCATCATCTTTTGGACTCTGTGATCAACTTGATGTAAGAATCGGGCGGTTTTACGCGACCCATTTCGACACTGGCAGACAATCAGAGTACACCAACCTGATCGTTGGGCACGCTTTATTCCAGTGCAATCGACAAGAAGAAGCAGTTGTTCTTTTCCGTCACGTTCTGGCTAACCACGGTCCTCAATGGTTCATGGGCAACTACCGATCCTATCTTGAACTGGCTGAAAAGTCATGACCACACGGGATGCGCTTGACGACGCCATCTATCTACAGATTGAAATTCTTTCGCAGGAAGGGAACATCCTGCTTGAAGACGATGGTGATTGGAGGGGCGCTATCGCAAAATGGCAGGCCGCCCTTGCCCTTGTTCCCGAACCCAAAACGGATTGGTCGGCCGCGTTGTGGCTTTATGCATCCATCGGCACGGCTTGGTTGGATGCGCCTGATATGGCACAGGCACAAGATGCCTTTGAGACCGCATACCGCTGTCCTGACGGGCACCTGAACCCCTACGTCCTTTTGCAACTGGGCAAGATATACGCCATCAGCGGTTCCCACGATGCGGCAACAAAAATGCTGTTGCGCGCTTATATGCTGGACGGCGAGGCCATCTTTGCCGAAGATCCGGGACAACTTGACTACCTCAGGGCACGTGTTGATCTGTCCAAGCCGACGATGAACTGAACCCGTCAGGGTTGCCGTCAGACGCCTGATAACCCACCATGATGCCTGGGTGTAAAATCATGCAGCCGTGCGTTGGCGCGCTGCACGTTGTAGGTGGCGGTCTTGCCGTGGCTGCAGGAGTTGGGGCAAGCGCAACAGGGGCCGGAGCGATTGTCGGCGTTCCGACAGCAATCGGCGGCGGCGCTCTCGCGGTGAAGGGCGCAGATGATTTCTGGGCTGGCCTTCAGACGGTTTGGACCGGCAACATTACTGACACATATCTGGATAAGGCGGTCGCGGGTGCAGGAACCGCTTTGGGCGCGTCCGAAGGGACGATTTCTGTTCTTCAAGGTGTCGCCGGCGCGGTGGGAAATCCTGCCAACATTGCCAAGGAGGACGGCGAAAGGATCGTCCGCGAGGGTACTGAAGCAGCCACTGAACGTACTATAAAGGAAGCCGCCGAGGCTTCTGCCGAGCGCACAGCGCGGGTAACGGGTAGTTGTTACAGTAAGGCGCTGGCAGCGATGATTGTTGCACGTGCACGTGGCGTCAAATACGTCGGCGGACCTCATGGAACCCAGACAAATGGCGACGCAAGCGGACCAGTTGGCGACGGTCTTTACAGCAATCACATGCCCCCAAACAGTATCAATCGATTGCCGGACAGTCGCGGCCCCGCAATTCAAATAGAACCTGCTGACCATGCACAGACCGCCAGCAACGGACGAAATACAGGCAGTCGAGCATACATCGCGTCGCAGGGGTCACTTATACGGGGCGGACGCGTAGGCTTTATGCAGGCACTCGCTCGAGATATCGCTGATGTAAAGGCCATAGCAACGAGACAGGGTGATCCCAAGAGATATGATGTAGCAATCGGAATGATGCTTGCGTATGCTGCTTGTCTCGCAGCTAGTGGTGAGTTGGACTAGAAAAAGATATGGAAAATTGGACAGTAAAGCCCAACCGAGGATTAGGTCAACTTCTTTTTGGCATGACCCAAAGTGATGTAAGTCAGTTCAACGACATTTACGGAGCAGAACCGTTTGTTAAAGAGTATGGCAATTCTGCCGATGACTTTCTTTCAAACCTTGGAGAGTTTGCTGGATTTTTTTCAGAGGATGTACTTCAAGGCGCGGAGCAAGCTTCACGTGAATTTGATGCGAGTACTGCTGGTCTTATTGACGAAACGAGGGTTAAATTTTGTTATTTAAGGTTGGAATACGAAAATCACTTGCTTTCCTCTATTACCATAAAGAACGATTGCTATAATCTGGAATTATATGGTGATAAGGTTTTCGAAATTCCATCTCGTGATATCTTGTTGAAACTCCAAAGTATGAATTCGGGAGCTTTGTTCAGAAATGACGAGGTAGTTTTTGCAAAGCTTGGATTGCTTCTTTCTGGTTTTTACTATCAAAGTGCTGGAAATGTTGGTAAATTTCACTCTGTTAATCAAAAACCTGAAAGAGAAAGGTTTTTTACTCTATTTTCTCAATCACAGCTTTAAAAATACATATTAAGTGAATTTAGGGAAATTGATCTGGC
>JANNKX010000127.1:0-4596 GCA_031396505.1 Rhodobacterales bacterium | reverse complement strand
TAACCCGCTTTGCGCCATCGCCGACCGGGCCGCTGCATCTGGGGCATGCCTATTCCGCAATGCTGGCGCATGACATGGCGCGGGCCGAGGGCGGGACGTTCCTGCTGCGGATCGAGGATATTGACCGACAACGCAGTAAGGCTCTTTGGGAAACGCAGTTGATCGACGATCTCAACTGGCTGGGCGTGTGGTGGGACGCCGAACCCATGCGCCAGTCCGATCGTTTGCCTGCCTATCATGCGGCGCTTGACACGCTGTGGTCGCGGGGCCTGATCTATCCTTGTATCTGCAACCGGCGCGACATCGAGGCAGCTTTATCGGCGCCGCAGGAAGGGGTGGACCTGCGCACCGGCCCCGACGGCCCGGTCTATCCCGGCACCTGTCAAAGCCGGATGGAATGGGAACGAACGTTCCCCGAAAGTCACGCACGGCCCCGCGATGCCACGTTGCGGCTGCAGATCAGCTTGACCGAACGCGGCCCTTATTACGAACACCGCATCGATAGCCCCGATGGCGGATGGCACAGCTATGCCTGTTATCACGAAACCGGAACAGGCCCGCTGGGCGAGCGCGGGCTGATCGAATTTTCACCCAACGAGATCGCCGAACAGGTCGGCGATTTCGTCGTTGCCCGCCGCGACATGGGGACCGCCTATCATCTAAGCGTCGTCGTGGACGATGCCGATCAGGGAATCACGCATGTCACGCGCGGCGAAGACCTATTCGCAGCCACGAAGATACACATCCTTCTGCAACGCCTTCTGGGCCTGCCGACCCCCATCTATCACCACCACCGCCTGATCCGCGATGATCAGGGCAAGCGGCTGGCCAAACGCGACGACGCGCGTGCGCTGTCGAAGTATCGCGCCGAAGGGGCCACGCCTGATGACATCAGGCGGATGATCGGCCTTCAGCCAAGCGCGTAGCCCGCCCCACGCACAGTGCGCAGCACATCTTCACCGCCAAGCGCCTTGCGCAGGCGCCCGATGTGCACATCCACCGTGCGGGTATCGACATAGATGTCACGGCCCCAGACCCGGTCCAGCAGTTGCTCGCGGCTCCAGACCCGGCCCGGCTTTTCCATAAAGGTGGACAGCAAGCGAAACTCGGTCGGCCCAAGACGCACTTCCGAACCTGACCGATGCACGCGGTGCGTTTCCGGGTCCAGCTTGATGTCGGACCATTCCAGCACCACGCCCACCGTCGCAGGCCGTGTCCGGCGCAGTGCGGCCCGCACCCGCGCCACCAGTTCGATCACCGAGTACGGCTTGATGATATAGTCATCAGCCCCGGTTTCAAGGCCGCGCACCCGGTCCACCTCTTCCGATCGCGCCGACAGCATGATGATCGGCACCCCGCGCGTTTCCGGGCGCAGCTTCAACCGACGGCACACTTCGATCCCCGAAACATTGGGCAACATCCAGTCCAGAAGGATCAGATCAGGCATCCCCTCGCCGACCATCATCAACGCTTCTTCGCCGTTCTCTGCCTGCAACACGCGGAACCCTTCGGATTCCAAGTTGTACGACAGAACTTCGCGCTGTGAGGGTTCATCCTCTACCAGCAAGACAGTGGGTTGGCCGTGCGTCATCCGGGTGACACCGCCGTCAGGTCGGCCTTTGGCCGATCTTCATCGGGCATCTCGCCCGTCACCAGATAGATCACCTGCTCGGCAATCCCTGTCGCATGATCACCCACGCGTTCGATGTTCTTTGCAATGAAATGCAGATGCATTGTGGGGCTGATGTTCCGGCTGTCTTCCATCATATAGGTCACGAATTCGCGAAACAGAGCATTGTACATCTGATCCACGTCACGGTCCCGGTTGCGCACATCCGCCGCCAGCACAGCGTCGCGTTGAATGAAGGCATCCAGCGCATCCCGCAACAAGCCCTGCACCGTTTTCGCCAACCGCCGCACTGACCCCGCCGCGCTGCCCACGGGTGGCACCTGCGTCAGAACCAGCGTGCGCTTGGCCAGATTTTTCGCGTAGTCACCACAACGTTCAAGGTTGCCCGCGATTTTCATTACCGTCAGCACGGTACGCAGATCGGTCGCTGTCGGCGCACGCAGCGCGATCACGCGCGCGCATTCCGTGTTGATCGCCTCTTCCAGCGCATCCACCACCAGATCACCTCGCCGCACCTGTTCGGCGAGTTCGACGTCGCGTGTTTCAAGCGCCTTTGCCGCCTCCATGATGGCAACCTCGACAAGGCCCCCCATGCGCATCAGTTGCGTCTGGATGCCTTCAAGATCACGGTCGAAAGCAGACGCGATATGTTGATTGTTCATAAAATCCTCGCTTAGCCGATCCGGCCGGAGATATAGGATTCCGTGCGGGGATCCTTGGGGTTGGTAAAAATCTGCGCCGTCTCGCCGTATTCC
Organism: Rhodobacterales bacterium; assembly: GCA_031396505.1. Lineage (GTDB taxonomy): Bacteria > Pseudomonadota > Alphaproteobacteria > Rhodobacterales > Rhodobacteraceae > JAAFHS01. The sequence goes on along the minus strand of JANNKX010000127.1, from coordinate 2,211 downwards.
ACAAGGTTGCCCAGATGAAAGAACGCGGTTTTCTGGCTGACACGCGCGGCCTGCTGCATCGAATGGGTCACAATCACCACCGAAAACTGGCTGCGCAATTCGTCAATCAATTCCTCGACCTGCGCTGTCGCAATCGGATCCAGCGCCGAACAGGGTTCGTCCATCAGCAACACTTCCGGATTTGTCGCAATCGCGCGCGCGATACACAGGCGCTGCTGCTGGCCCCCCGACAACCCGGTCCCCGGTGCATCAAGGCGGTCCTTCACCTCGTTCCACAGCGCCGCCTTCTTAAGGCAGCCTTCCACAATCGCATCTAATTCGGCCTTGTTGCGCGTCAGACCATGAATTTTCGGGCCATATGCGACGTTATCATAGATCGACTTCGGAAACGGATTTGGCTTTTGAAACACCATGCCAACCTTGGCGCGCAGTTGCACCGGATCGACGCGCGGATCATAGATGTCTTCCGCCTCCAGCTTCAGTTCGCCCGTTACCTTGCACACGGCAATCGTGTCATTCATCCGGTTCAGGCAACGCAGGAAGGTTGATTTCCCGCACCCTGACGGCCCGATAAACGCCGTCACCGTCTTGTCCAGGATATCGACATCCACGTCCTTAATCGCGTGGGTCGTTCCGTAATAGACCTGCACCTTGCGCGCGGTCATCTTGGCGGTATTGGCTGTCACAAGTGGCTCCACGTTTCGCATGTTGTTCATTGGTCTAGGCCCCTACCAGCGGCGTTCAAAGCGGCGGCGCAATACGATCGCCACGGCGTTCATAATGACAAGAAAGAAAAGCAAGACGATGATCGCACCGGATGACCGTTCGATGAACGCCGGATCCGCACGTTGGGCCCAGCCGTAGACCTGCACGGGCAATGCTGTTGCCGGATCAAGAATACCACCCACCGATGCGGCGGGAAAGTTGTCAACAAATGCCACCATTCCGATCAACAGCAGGGGTGCGGTTTCGCCAAGGGCCGTCGCCAGCCCAAGAATGGCCCCCGTCAGGATACCCGGCATCGCCAGCGGCAGCACATGATCGAACACCGTCTGCATCTTGGACGCACCAACCCCAAGGGCCGCATCGCGAATGGATGGGGGGACGGCCCGAATAGCTGCGCGGGTGGCGATGATAATCGTGGGCAAGGTCATCAGGGTCAGCACAAGCGCGCCCACCAGCGATGATGATTGCGGCAGACCGGCAAAATTGATGAACACTGCAAGACCAAGGATCCCGTACACAATCGACGGCACGGCGGCGAGGTTCGAGATATTCACCTCGATCAGGTCGGTCCAGCGGTTCTTGGGCGCAAATTCTTCAAGATAGATGCTGGCCGCGACACCGATCGGCACGCACAACAGCGCCACAATGATCATCATATAGATCGAGCCGACAATCGAAATGCCCAGACCCGCCGCCTCGGGGCGTTGATCGGATGCGTCGGACCCGGTCAGGAAGGCCCAGTTGAACGGCTGACTCAGGATGCCGCGGTCGCGCAGCAAATCGGCCAGTTGCAATTGTTCCGGCGACACGTTGCCATCGCGCTCAGCCGTTTCCATAGTGACCCGGCCCTTGAAATAGCCGTCGATGCGCGCGTTGGTCCACAGCGTCATGTCAATCGTCGTACCGACGATCGAAGGGTCCGCCAGCACACGTGCGCGCAACTGCCCTGCCGCTTCTTTTGACAGAATGCCGCGGGCGTCCTTTTCGGACAGGCCCTCAACCGTGATCCCTTCGACGGCAAGCAGCGCGTCGAACGACGCGTCAATCACTTTGCCATAGCCGATGGTTGTCACATCCGTCATTTCAGCCCGGTCGCGGTTGCCATCGGGGTCCAGCGCGTCGGCCGTCAACAATACCGGAAAAGTAATCGCCGACTGCCGGAACGATGACAGACCGTCAGTGAAAATGGTAATCAGCATGATCGCCAGCACCGCAAGGCTGACCGCAATTGACGCCACGCCATACAGGCGAAACCGCTGTTCAGCCGCATTGCGCCGTTTCATCAGGCCCGATGGCACAAGGATAGAGCCTGCGCGGGCCGCCATGCCGTCGGCTGGGATATCGGTCATTCGTATTGCTCCCGGTATTTGCGTACGATGTACAAGGCAAGCACGTTTAGCCCAAGGGTGATCACGAACAGGGTCATCCCAAGCGCAAACGCCACCAGCGTTTCAGGGCTGGCAAAATCCGTGTCGCCTGTCAGCT
>JANNKX010000095.1:0-7752 GCA_031396505.1 Rhodobacterales bacterium | reverse complement strand
GCCTTGATCACGGCGGGGGGGGCGGTGACGACGTCGGCTCCGATCAGGGCGCAATCTTTCACATGGTTGGCGCTGCGGATCGAGGCGGCGAGGATCTGGGTCTTGAAGTCGTAGGTGTCATAGATCGTGCGGATGTCGCCGATCAGGTCGAGCCCATCAAGGTTGATATCATCCAGCCGCCCGATGAAGGGGGAGATGAAGGTCGCCCCGGCCTTGGCGGCGAGCAGGGCCTGATTGGCGGAAAAACACAAGGTCACGTTGACCATGAAGCCTTCGCCCGTCAGCACCTTGCAGGTTTTTAACCCGTCCCATGTCAGCGGCACTTTGACGGCGATGTTGGGGGCGATGGCGGCGAGTTTGCGCCCCTCGGCGATCATCTCATCGGCCTTGAGGGCGACGACTTCGGCGGAAACGGGGCCTGTGACGATGCTGCAAATCTCACGCGTGACCTCGATGATGTCGCGGCCGGATTTCAGGATCAGCGAAGGGTTTGTCGTGACACCATCCACCATGCCCAGATCATTCAGTTCGGCGATGGCGGCGACGTCTGCGGTATCGACAAAGAATTTCATGGGATGCGGTCCTTGGATGGGTTGTGCCGGGTTGGGCGGGGGTTTACCCCAAATGCACTGTTAGGGAAAGGTGGCTGTGGCGTGGTCGAACATGTGTATCAGCCGGGGGCGGTGGTGGGGGTTCTGACGACCGAACCGCTGGGGCGCGTGCTGGATTACCGCGCACCCGAAGGCGGCTGCGGGGACGGCGATTTCGTCGAGGTGCCGCTGGGGCCGCGCCGGGTGCTGGGCGTGGTCTGGGGGCCGGGCGAGGGGACGTTTGATCCGGCAAAGATGCGTGCCGTGCACCGCGTGCTGGATGCCCCGCCGATGCGGGCGGAATTGCGGGCATTCCTTGCGCGCGCGGCGGATTACACGCTGACGCCGCTGCCTGCGATGCTGCGACTTGCGACGCGGGCACCGGGGTTGGGCGATCCGCCGTCGATGCGGCGGGTGTACCGGTTGGCGGGGCCGGTGCCAAACCAGATGACGGATGCGCGGTTCCGGGTGATCGAGGCGCTGCGCGGGTTTGGCGGGGCGGCGGTGACGCTGGTGGAAATCACGGATGTGGCGGGGTGCGGGGCATCGGTGGTGAAGGGGTTGGTCAAGGCGGGGGTTGTGCTGGAGGAGGACGCGCCGCGGGATACGCCGTTTCCGCGGCTTGATCCGGCGGGGGCGGCGCATCTGGAAGGTGATCAGGTGGCGGCGGTGGCGTGGGGGGGGTATGGGGCGACGCTGCTGAAAGGGGTGACGGGGTCGGGTAAGACGGAGGTGTATCTGGAGGCGGTGGCGGAGTGTCTGCGCGCGGGGCGGCAGGCGCTGGTGTTGCTGCCGGAGATTGCGCTGACGGTGGATTTTCTGGCGCGGGTGGAGGCGCGGTTCGGGGCGCGGCCAGCGGAATGGCATTCGGGTGTCACGATGACGGAACGCAGGCGCGTGTGGCGGATGGTGGGGCAGGGGGAGGCTGGGCTGGTGGTGGGGGCGCGGTCGGCGCTGTTCTTGCCGTTTCGCGCGCTGGGCCTGATCGTGGTGGATGAGGAACACGACACATCCTACAAGCAGGAAGAGGGGGTGCTGTACCACGCGCGCGACATGGCGGTGCTGCGGGCGGCGATTGCGGGGTGCGCGGTGGTGCTGGCGAGTGCGACGCCGAGCCTTGAGTCCTGGGCGAATGTGCAGGCAGGAAAATACGCGCGGCTGGACCTGACGGCGCGCTACGGGGCGGCAGAGATGCCGCAGATGCGCGCGATTGATATGCGGGGCGAAAAGCTGGCGAACAACGCGTGGATATCGGACACGCTGGCGCGCGAGGTGGCGGCACGGGTGGCTGCGGGGGAACAGGCGATGCTGTTTCTGAACCGGCGGGGGTTTGCGCCGGTGACGCTGTGCCGGGCCTGCGGCAACCAGATCGGGTGCGATCATTGCGATGCGCGGATGGTGGAGCACCGGTTTCAAAAGCGGCTGGTGTGCCACCAATGCGGGGCGACAAAGCCGGTGCCGGTGGCCTGCCCCTCCTGCGCGGTGGAAGGGCGGATGGCGGCGGTGGGGCCGGGGGTGGAGCGGTTGGCCGAGGAAGTGGCGGTGCGGTTTCCGGGGGCACGGGTGGCGGTGCTGTCGTCCGATCTGTTCGGATCGGCGCGGGCGTTGAAAGAGATGATTGTGACGATTGCCGAAGGCGGGGCCGATATCATCATCGGCACGCAGATCGTGGCCAAGGGGCACAACTTTCCGCGGCTGACGCTGGTCGGGGTGATCGATGCGGACCTTGGGTTGCAGGGGTCGGATTTGCGGGCGGCGGAACGGACGTTTCAACTGATGCGGCAGGTGGCGGGGCGCGCGGGGCGGGTGTCGGGGCGGCAGGGGGTGGCGCTGTTGCAGACCCACCAGCCGGATCATGCGGTGATAAGGGCGATCCTCGGGGGTGATGAAGAGGCGTTCTGGACAGCCGAGGCGGCAGAGCGGCGGATGGCTGGCGTGCCGCCTTACGGGCGGATGGCGGGAATCATCCTGTCATCGCCGGACATCGCACTGGTGTTTGACTTCGCGGGGGAGTTGGCGCGCAGGGACGGGCCGTTGCGCGCGGTGGGGGCGCAGGTGTTCGGGCCAGCGCCGGCGCCGATTGCGCGGGTACGGGGGCGGCACCGGGTGCGGCTGTTGGTGAAGGCGGAAAAGGGCGTGGCGTTGCAGGCGGCATTGGCGGAATGGGTGGGGCAGATGCGGGTGCCGTCACAGATCAGGCTGGCGATCGATATTGATCCGCAGAGTTTCTTGTGAGGGCGGCACCGGGGGACTTTGCGTCCCCCGGACCCCCTGCAGGATATTTCTTCAGAGAGGAAGACGAGAAGTGGTGCTTGCACGCGGTGTCAGGTGCGGCTTGCGCCGAATGTGACCGCGTTCCCGGGGAAAGCGAGGAGTGGCCTGCCAAGTGGTGACGCAAGCTGTGTCCATGGGCGATAGGGGCTGATATCACAATCAAGCGCAGTTTGATGACAGGCACTGGAAGGGGCGGCATCGGCGGCTTATGTCTGGGGCAGAAAACGGAGGTTCACCCATGTTCTTCATGTCCCGCAAAGCGAGCGAGATGGTTTCTGCGGCCAATGCTTTGCCGGGGCGGGCCACACCGCTGCCCACGGCCGAGACGCATTTCCTGACCGGCATTCCGCTGAAATCCCCTGTGCCTGCGGGCATGGAGGAGGCGATGTTCGGGATGGGCTGTTTCTGGGGGGTGGAGCGCAAGTTCTGGCAAACCCAAGGCGTCTGGCTGACGATGGTGGGCTATGCGGGCGGGTTCACGCCGAACCCGACGTATAAGGAAACCTGCACCCAGATGACCGGGCATAACGAGGTGGTACGGGTGATTTTCGATCCGAAGGTCATCAGCTATGAGGCATTACTGAAGCTGTTCTGGGAGGGGCATGATCCGACCCAGGGCATGCGGCAGGGCAATGATATGGGTTCGACCTACCGGTCGGGGATTTACACCTATAGCGATGCGCAGGCGGCGGCGGCACAGGCAACCCGGGCGGTGTTTGCCGCAAACCTGAAAGCGGCGGGATACGGGGCGATCACGACCGAGATCATTCCAGCGCCGGAATTCTTTTACGCCGAGGATTATCACCAGCAGTATCTGGCGAAGAACCCATCAGGTTATTGCGGCATCGGGGGTACGGGTGTGACCTGCCCGATTGGGGTGGGCGTGCAGGCTTGACCATGGATCGGGCGGGGTCTATGCCGCCGTCATTCCGTGAAAGGCCACCCGATGCCCACCTTTACTGCCCTGACGACGCTGCCGGGTGAGGATGCCGCCACTGCGCTGGCCGCCGCGATTGAAAAGCTGACGCCAGCGCCGATGGGTGTGGGGGTGTTCGAGATCGAGGATGGGTCGGCGCTGTGGGAGGTGGGGGTGTATTTCACCGATGCGCCCGATGCGGTGATGTTGGATGTGCTGGCGCTGGCCTTTGGGGCGCGGCCTTTTGCGGTGTCGGAACTGCCGGAGATTGACTGGGTGGCCAAGGTCCGGCGCGAATTGTCACCGGTGGAGGCGGGTCGGTTTTTCGTCTACGGGAGCCATGATGTGGACCGCGTGCCTGCGGGGCGCGTGGCCTTGCAGATCGAGGCGACGGTGGCCTTTGGCACGGGGCATCATGGCACGACACTGGGCTGTCTGCGGGCGTTTGACCGGCTGGCGGATCAGGGGTTTGCGCCGGCCCGCGTGGCCGATATCGGGTGCGGGACAGCCGTGCTGGCGATGGCGGCGGCGGCGATCCTGCCGGATGCGGTGGTGATTGCATCCGATATCGACATGGTGGCGGTGGATGTGGCGCGGGCCAATGTGGCGATCAACGGGCTGGAGGGCCGCGTGGAATGCCTGGAGGCGGCGGGTTTTGCGCATCCGCGTCTGCACGATGCGGCACCGTACAATCTGATTTTCGCAAATATCCTGAAAGGGCCGCTGATGGAGCTTGCGCCAAATATGGCGGCGCATGTGGCAGCAGGGGGCATGGTGATCCTGTCGGGGCTGTTGGTGGTGCAGGCAGAGGCGATCACGGATGCCTATGTTTCACAGGGGTTTTCTGTGGTCCATCGCGAGGATCTGGGCGAATGGACAGCGCTGACGTTGCAGATGAAGTAAGGCAGTCCATCCCCTTATCCGCACAATTGAGAAAACATGCCTTAGTTCCGCCATAATCGCCCCGCAAAAAGAACAAACGCGGGGGCGCTTATTCGGGACTATGGATATGGCAGACCCAAACCTTGTTGACTTTTACGGTCGCGTTGCGCGGATCGAGAAAGATCATGCACGCGGCTATGGCTTTGAGGCGCGCGGCACGCTGGGGCGGTCGGCCTATCTGCGCAAACCCAAGAAATCGGCGTTCCGGTTCGTGATGCCTGTGCTGGCGGTGGTTGCCTGCGGGATCACGGTCAAGGGGTTTATCCACAACCAGATCGGTGGCAACATCTATGATCAGCGGGTGGCCAGCCTGTTGGGCGGCGAAGGGTTCGACCGTCTGGGCGGGTATCTGATGAAGGCGGATGTGGCGACGCTGTGGGTTTCAGAAAAGCTGAACACCACGATCGGGACGGATATCTGAAATCACAGATGGCGCATGGCGCCTGACGATAAGCAAAGGCCGCTGGTCCAGTCGGAGCAGCGGCCTTACATCACGGATGCACTGTTTCGCGCGGATCAGAAACGGGGCTGAACCCCGATCGTTTCGATGTCACCCCGGCACAGCCCGATATCATCAAGCTCGTGGTCGGTGAGTTTGCCCAACGCCTTGCGGGTCATACGGGCGTCGTTCCAGGCGGCGATGGCAGTAAAGACTGCGTCCACCAGTTGAACGAAACGGTAAGTCGAGATCGCGCCAAACGGCGCTGGGCGGGTCGTGTGCGTAGCGGCCATGGCGTGTTCCTTTATAAACGGCTCATTCCGAGGGCTTTTGCCCTTGTGAGACGCTATTTAGTTATGCTGCATGCGCAAAGCAACGGGGGCGCCTGCAAGGCCGGGATGCGCGGCGTGCATGGCTTGCGCCACAATTCTGCCATGATTTTCAACGCGTTTCGGCAAAACCTGCCAGAAGTGTCGCATTTGCGCGGCATCTGGTCGGTATTTTGCAGTTGCGGCATAGCGGGGGTCGTAGCAAAACTGGTGGCGGATGTTCCCCTTTCGTGCTAGTTCGTTAAAAAATGAATGAAAAAAGGGGCAGGCATGCGCGTTTTGGGGATCGACCCCGGCCTTCGGAACCTTGGGTGGGGGGTGATTGATGTGGCCGGATCGCGTCTGGCGCATGTGGCGAACGGCGTCTGCCATTCGGACGCGGATGATGGGGATCTGGCACAGCGGCTGTTGACGCTGCACACGCAACTGACGGCGGTGATCCGGACCTATGCGCCGGATGCGGCGGCGGTGGAGCATACGTTTGTCAACAAGGATGCGGTGGCGACGCTGAAACTGGGGCAGGCGCGGGGGATTGCGCTGCTGGTACCGGCGCAGGCCGGGCTGACGGTGGGGGAATATGCGCCGAACGCAGTGAAAAAGACGGTTGTCGGCGTAGGGCATGCGGCCAAGGTACAGGTCGACCATATGGTGCGCATTCATCTGCCGGGCGTGGTGATTGCGGGGCCGGATGCGGCGGATGCGCTGGCGGTGGCGATCTGCCATGCGCATCATTTGCAATCGTCGGGCCGGCTGGCGGCGGCATTGCAGAGGGCGGCGGGATGATCGGAAAGATTTCCGGGCGGCTGGACTGGCGCGGCGGCGATCATGTGCTGATCGACGTGCGGGGCGTGGGGTATATTGTGCATGTCAGTGACCGGACGCTGGCGGGGTTGCCGGGACTGGGCGAGGCGGTGTCGCTGTATACCGAACTGGTGGTGCGCGAGGATTTGCAGCAATTGTTCGGCTTTCCGACAATGCTGGAAAAGGAATGGCACAAGTTGCTGACGACGGTGCAGGGCGTGGGGGCGAAGGCCGCGATGGCGATCTTGGGCACGCTGGGGGCGGAAGGTGCCGCGCGGGCGATCACGCTGGGTGATGCGCGGGCCATTCAGGCGGCACCGGGGGTTGGGCCGAAACTGGCGCAGCGGGTGATACTGGAGTTGAAGGCCAAGGCACCGGGGGTGATGGCGGCGGGGGTGGCGCTGTCGGCGGTGGCAAATGCGCAGGATGTGGTGATCGAGGCAGACGCGCCGCGTGTGGTGGTCAAACCGGGACTTGCGGCGGTGCGGGCGGGGGTGACGGCGGATGCGCTGTCGGCCCTGTTGAACCTTGGCTATGGGCAAAGCGATGCAGCGCAGGCGGTGGCGACGGTGGCAGGGGATCAGCCGGAGGCGGATACGGGCGCGTTGATCCGGGCGGCGTTGAAACTGCTGGCACCGCGATGACCGGAGGCGTCCCAACCGGAGCACAACGCTATTCCATCCTACGCAGAGGTGAGGGCGAAACGCTTGTCATCCCGGCGGTGCGCATCCGCTTTGTCATGGTGTTTCTGTCAATTTGGTTTGCCATATGGACTGCCATCGGCATCACCGAAGTGGTGACAGCACAGTCTTTCAAGCCTGTTGCACTGGCGGTTATTGCCATTGCAATGTGGTCCTTTGGTTGGATTGTGGCGGGTGGAATGCTGCTTTGGATGTTCTCGGGGCGAGAGATAATCCGGATTGATGGCGGTGATCTGGAGGTCATACGAAGCGCTTTCGGGTTTTCGCGTCGCAGGGTCTATCGCGGTGCGGATATCCGCGATCTGCGCGTGGAGCCGCGACTGTGGCGGGGCACGCCGCGTGGTGGGGCCTTTCCTTTCATGGGAAATAGCCGGTTTGGCGCAATTCGGTTTGTGTACTCCGGTCGAACCCAGGATCTTGCATTGGGATTGGCGGAGAGCGAGGCCCGGTCAGTGCTCGACTGGCTGCGCAAACGGTTGCCACAGGCGCAATAATGGACACTATGGCCTCCATCATGACCTCTGACCCCGCCCTGCGCCCCGAAAAGCTGCCCGAGGACCATGACCGCGCCTTGCGGCCGCAGATGTTGGCCGAATTCATCGGGCAGGCCGAGGCGCGGGCCAATCTGGCGGTGTTCATCGCATCTGCGAAGATGCGGGGCGAGGCGATGGATCATACGCTGTTTCATGGGCCGCCGGGTTTGGGCAAGACGACGCTGGCGCAGATCATGGCGCGGGAACTGGGTGTCGGGTTTCGGATG